>CADCRH010000078.1 GCA_902803805.1 uncultured Ruminococcus sp. | reverse complement strand
TTTGTGCCTTAGAGCCTGTTTAAAATCTTAGCACCGCACGGCTTTTTGGCACATTTTTCCGCTAACTGCGTCAAAAAGACTTGCCATCCGTCAGTATGCCTGCGCCTTTTTTCCTTGTTATCGAAAAAATGATGCTGCAAAGGTCCGCACGGCACAGATATTAAACAGACTCTTAACTGACGAACCGCCCGATGTATTGTTATGATACATCGGGCGGTTCTTTTGCCTGCAAAAATTCTTCTGCACCCCACAGGACGGAAGTAAAGAATAATGAATAATCAATAATCTTAGATTACGGCTGCATCACTTCTTACGGTTTCCCGCAGGGCAATTATGAATTATGAATTTTTAAACTTCTTTGCCATTTTCGATGTCGGTCAGGAGGTCAACTCTGCGCTGATGTCTGCCGCCCTCGAATTCCGTTGAAACGAAAATATCGACCAGTCGGTTCGCCAGTTCCTCCGATACGACATTCTGTCCCATACAGATGACATTGGCATTATTATGACGGCGTGTCATTTCGGCAAGCATTTCATTGGTACATACCGCTGCACGAACGCCCTTTACTTTATTTGCCGCCATTGATACGCCAAGACCCGTTGTACAACAAATTACACCGAAGTCATACTCATTCTTTGATACCGCCGAAGCCGCAAGATACGCAAATTTCGGATAGTCAACGGAATCTTTTGAATAACAGCCGAAATCGTGATATTCAATTCCCTGTTCGTCAAGGTGCTTTTTGATGGATTCTTTCAGCTCAAATGCTCCGTGGTCGGCCGCAAGTGCTAATTTCATTTTGGTTTCCCCTTTCGGATCTCAAATATTCAAAACACAAATTTGTGTTTTTAGTGTTCATTTTGCTTTGCCTGTTTTTCCTGTCTGGCTTTCAGTTCCCGTTCTGCCTGCGGCAATCTTAAATACATTGGCTGAAGTGCCGAGGACGAACAAAGCCGATCCTCTGCGGCAAGCTGTTCCGCCGCTTTCGCCGTTCCGTAGGCACGCTGATAACGGATATTTTCGGGTGTCAGAACAACGTTTTCCAATGTTTCCCGATAAGCCTGAAAACAAAGTTCTGCACCGTCCCCCACCAGATAAACGGTATCATCGTAATATTCAAGCTCTGCCTGAAGCTCCTCTATTTTTAATGCCCTGTCGGGTGTGATACGCTCCGGTTTTCCGCCGTTCAGCATAAACAGTGCATTATATACCTGCTGACAGCGAGCGTCCATTACCGCACAAACAATTCCGTGGGAAAACGGCATACTGTATGCCATCGCTTCCAGTGTCGAAACTGACGCACACGGTTTATTCAGCGGCATTGACATTCCCTTTATGGTGGCAACACCGATACGTACTCCCGTAAAAGAGCCGGGTCCTGCATTGACCGCAAAAACGTCGATGTCCTTGATGTCGGTATCGGTCGTTTTTAAAAGCGACTGCACAAGCGGCATCAGTGTCTGGCTGTGAGTGGTTTTTGTATTCAGAAAAAATTCCCCTGCCAGCAAGCCGTCATTGAGGAGCGCCGCAGAAACAGGCGAGGCGCTAGTATCTATGGCAAGAATTTTCATATTTCCTCCGCCCCCTCTATAGTGATTTCACGTTCCGTTTCGGAAATATACTTGATCGTTACGGTGATACGCTGTTCGGGAAGAAATGCTTCTATCTTTTCGCTCCACTCGATCACCATAATGCCCGTATCCATATAGTCAAAAAATCCCGTTGAATAAAGGTCATCATAGGAATTGATACGGTACATATCAAAGTGATAGATATGAAATTTCCCCTCATATTCATTCACAAGTGCAAAGGTCGGGCTCGATACGCCGTCATCAACGCCCAGTCCGCGTGCTAGCCCTCTTGTAAATGCGGTTTTTCCTGCTCCGAGACCGCCGAACATCGAAATGATCTCCGTTCCTTTTAACGTTTGCGCCAGACGAAACGCTGTCTGTTCGGTTTCGTCCGGTGATCTGCTTAAAAATTTCTGCACGTTAAAAACCTCTCAATATCAGAAAAGTCCTGTGATCTTGCCGTTGGAATCAACGTCGATCTTCTCTGCGGCAGGTACTTTTGGAAGTCCGGGCATTATCATAATATCGCCCGTGTAAACTACCACAAAACCTGCACCGTTTGACAGACGGACATCACGAACGGTTATCGTAAAGTCTGTCGGTTTGCCGAGAAGCTGAGGGTCATCAGAAAGCGAATACTGCGTTTTTGCGATACAAACAGGCAGCTTTGCCGTATCCAGTTTTTCAATATCCGCCAGTGCTTTATTTGCCGCTGTCGTATAAACAACGCCGTCGGCACCGTAAATTTTTGTCGCAATCGCATTGATTTTTTCCTTGATGGAAAGCTCATCGGAATAGATCGGCTGAAAATCCGACGGATGTTCAGCCGCGGCGATCACCTTTTTCGCAAGTTCGATACCGCCGTTTCCGCCGTTTGCAAATACTTCGGAAAGGGCGAAATCCGCACCGCGCTCTTTACAGTAATTTTCAATATAGGAAAGCTCTGCATCGGTATCTGCACCGAACCGGTTGATGGCAACCACTACGGGAACACCGAATTTCTGCATATTATCAATATGCACACCGAGATTGACGATCCCTTTTTTGAGTGCGTCAAGATTTTCCGTGCCGAGTTCTGTTTTCGGAACGCCGCCGTTATATTTCAATGCCCTGACAGTTGCCACTACCACCACTGCCGACGGCTTTAAACCTGCTTTACGGCACTTTATATCAAAGAATTTCTCCGCACCGAGGTCTGAACCGAAGCCTGCTTCTGTAATGCAGTAATCCGCCAGTTTCAGTCCCAGTTTGGTAGCTCTTACAGAATTACAGCCGTGAGCGATATTAGCGAAAGGTCCTCCGTGCATTAATGCCGGTGTACCTTCCAGTGTCTGAACAAGATTGGGCTTTACAGCGTCTTTCAAAAGTGCTGTCATTGCGCCGTTCGCCTGAATATCCTTTGCATAGATCGGCGTACCCTCCGTTGAATAGGCAATCAGAATCTTTCCCAGACGCTCTTTAAGGTCGTCAATATCGGAAGCAAGACAAAGAATTGCCATTACCTCACTGGCAACCGTGATAATAAAGCCGTCCTCACGGGGAACACCGTTGACTCTGCCGCCCAAACCTGCCACGATATTGCGGAGTTCACGGTCATTCATATCAAGACAACGTTTGATCAGGATTCTTTTTACGTCGATTTTCAGTGCGTTTCCCTGCTGAATATGATTGTCAAGCATTGCACAAAGCAGATTGTTGGCGGAAGTGATTGCGTGCATATCACCTGTAAAATGCAGGTTGATGTCCTCCATCGGAATAACCTGTGCATAGCCGCCGCCTGCTGCACCGCCCTTAATGCCGAATACGGGACCGAGTGACGGTTCACGGAGGGCAATGACTGTTTTTTTGCCCATTTTCGACAGTGCATCGCCAAGACCTACGGAAGTGGTTGTTTTTCCTTCTCCTGCCGGCGTCGGGTTGATCGCCGTTACCAGAATCAGTTTTCCGTCCTGATCGGCAGCGGTCTTTTGAATCAGTTCCTCCGTCAGTTTTGCTTTATATTTACCGTAAAGCTCCAGCTCGTCATCGGCAATGCCGAGCTTTGCGGCAATCTTCACAATAGGCTCCGGCTGTGCCTGCTGAGCGATCTCAATATCTGTAAGCATTTACATCTCTCCGTTTCAGATTTTTTCTTGATTTTCGCTTTTCCTACGAAAACAACAGATTACATCTTTATTGTAGCATAAAAAGATTTTTTATACAATATATTAGCAAAAATATCCGCAAAATTTTTGTCAAAAACGGCAAAGAAACCTCATTATGCCGTTTCATCATTTACGATATTGATGATTTCATCGCCGCATTTGAGATAGATACAACACCACGTTATGTCATCATTAAACCGATAGTCGGGGTCTTTGGACAGCTCCTCCCATTCCTCCGGCACATATTCAAAAGCGACATAAACTTTAAATTCCGTAATGCCGTTATGCGCTTCCTGCGTAAATACATCATCGTCCCTTGAGCATTTCACGGCGGCAGGATAGTAGATCAGGTCGTAAACAGTGATTTCCTGTCTGCATTTCGGGCATATCGCTTTGACAGTCGGGTTCGGGTCACAATAAACATTCCATTCCGTATTGCCGCAGATGCATTTTATCTGATACAGAGAATAGTGTTCTTCGTCAAATTCTTTGCAAAGCTGTTGATATGTCCGGTCGTTTTCATCCGCAAAGCAATAATTTTTAATATGTTCGGGCGCGGTATCAAGCACGGTCAACATTCCTTTCGTTTTGGATTGATCATTCAGGTCAGGCAGAAAATGAATCAAGCGTGCCGACATATCAGTGTCAGCACGCTTTGAAAAATCACTTCGTTTTTCCTATATCCTTACGGTAATGGGCACCTTCAAAGTGAATACTATCGACTGCTTTATAAGCCTTTTCGAGTGCTTTATCCAGTGTTTCGGCACTTGCGGTAATACCGAGAACGCGTCCGCCGTTGGTATAAAACGTTCCGTTTTCAAACTTGGTTCCTGCGTGAAAAACAGTTGCACCCTCTGTCTGTCCGTTTTCGTCAAGTCCTGTGATCTCAATGCCTTTTTGATAGGAAAGCGGATAACCACCCGATGCCATTACGACACAAGCGGTTGCTTCGTTTGTCCATTCAATGTCAAGCTGTGAAAGCTTTTCGTCGATCACGGCATTGATAATATCCACCAGATCTGTTTTCAGTCTTGGCAGTACTACCTGTGTTTCGGGATCACCGAAACGTGCGTTATACTCAATAACTTTCGGACCGTTTGGTGTCAGCATCAGACCGAAATACAGACAGCCTTTAAAGGTTCTTCCCTCGCTGTTCATTGCGGCAACTGTCGGCTCAAAAATCGTCTTGCGGCAAATCTCCGCAATTTCGTCCGTATAGTACGGGTTCGGGCTTATTGTACCCATACCGCCCGTATTGAGTCCTTCATCATTATCATACGCTCTTTTATGGTCTTTGGAAGAAACCATCGGCTTCAAAGAAATGCCGTCCGTAAACGCAAGAACGGAAACTTCGGGGCCTGTGAGGAATTCTTCTACTACCACATTATTGCCCGAATCACCGAATTTTTTATCTTCCATTATTTCTTTGACAGCCGCCTGTGCTTCGGCGTGGTTTTGTGCGATGATCACACCTTTACCGAGCGCCAGTCCGTCTGCCTTTACCACTACGGGGTATTGATTTTTTTCTTCGATATATGCCATTACCTTTGTCGGGTCGTCAAATACTTCATAATCCGCTGTGGGAATATGGTATTTTTTCATCAGGTTCTTGGAAAATACCTTGCTGCTCTCGATCACAGCCGCATTGGCACGAGGTCCGAATGCTCTGATACCTGCTCCTTCGAGAGCGTCAACCATACCGTCGGCAAGCGGGTCATCAGGTGCGACAAAAACAAGGTCAATATCGTTTTCTTTTGCAAACGCTGCCATTTTTTCCTTGTCCATTGCACCGATATTCACACATTCGGCATCCTTCGAGATACCGCCGTTGCCCGGTGCGGCATAGATTTTTTCAGCCTTCGGACTTTCTTTCAGCTTGCGGATAATGGCGTGTTCGCGTCCGCCGCTTCCTACTACAAGAATTTTCATTTTGGTTTCCCTCCGCTTTTGATAAAATTAGTGATGGAAAAGACGGATTCCCGTAAATGCCATTGTCATATGGTACTTATTGCAGGTATCAATAACATTGTCGTCACGGATGGAACCGCCCGGTTGTGCGATATACTGTACGCCGCTGCGTTTTGCGCGTTCGATATTGTCACCGAACGGGAAAAATGCGTCGGAACCGAGGGAAACACCGCTGAATGTGGCAAGCCATTCTTTCTTTTCTTCTCTTGTGAGGGGTTCGGGCTTGGTTGTGAAAAACTGCTCCCAAACACCGTCGGCAAGAACGTCTTCATAATCGTCCGAAATATACACATCGATCGTATTGTCACGGTCGGGACGGCGAATATCCTCTCTGAAAGGAAGCGCGAGAACTTTCGGGCACTGGCGGAGATACCAGATGTCGGCTTTATTGCCTGCAAGACGTGTACAATGAATTCGGGACTGCTGACCGGCACCGACACCGATTGCCTGTCCGTCCTTGGCATAGCATACGGAGTTTGACTGTGTATATTTGAGTGTGATAAGCGCAATGATCAGGTCACGTTTTGCGTTCTCGGTCAGCTCTTTATTATCGGTGACAATGTTTTTGAGCATTTCTTCATCGATTTTCAGATCGTTTCTGCCCTGCTCGAAAGTAATGCCGTAAACCTGCTTATGCTCGATTGCGGCAGGAACATAGGAAGTATCGATTTTTACGATATTATAAGTACCCTTGCGCTTTGATTTGAGAATTTCGAGAGCCTCGTCCGTGTAGTCGGGTGCAATGATACCGTCGGAAACTTCTCTTTGCAGAAGCAGCGCAGTCTGTTTGTCGCAAGTGTCGGAAAGTGCTACCCAGTCACCGTATGACGACATTCTGTCGGCACCTCTTGCCTTGGCATAAGCACTGGCAATGGGCGAAAGCTCCAAATCATCAACAAAATAGATTTTTTTGAGTGTATCGGAAAGCTCGGTCGCAACCGCTGCACCGGCAGGGCTTACGTGCTTGAATGACGCAGCCGCAGGAAGTCCTGTTGCGGCTTTCAGTTCCGAAACCAACTGCCACGAATTGAAAGCGTCCAGAAAATTGATATAGCCCGGTCTGCCGTTGAGTACCGTTACGGGAAGTTCCGAGCCATCCTGCATATAGATCTTTGACGGCTTCTGATTCGGGTTACAGCCGTATTTGAGTTCAAGTTCATTTGCCATTTTGATGATCCCCTTTTTGATTACTGATTTTTGTTGACGATCCTGTCCTCGAATTCACCGGTTGCCAGATCGATAAAGCGTGTGTAGAGCGATACTTTATTATCGTCATTCAGCGACTGCCAGACATTATCGGTAAAGGTGTCGATATCACCGTCAATGTTGACAAGTGTTGGTTCTCCCTGAAAAGACGGGATCGGATCGCCGTCACACTGGTAAGTGTGGATAAAGTGTCCTTCCCCTGCCACAGGCTGTGCGTATTCGTAGAAAAAACGAAGGGCGGAAGCTTCTCTGCCCTCATTGCTTTTGAGAATGGAAAGTTTATAGGAAAAATCACCATTATTCAGTTCCACAATACCCGAGATCCTCGGTGTAAAATTCGGTGCGTCAGGCTCAAATGTGCGTGTGCGGAGAGCATCTTCAAAAGTTTTGCCTTCCAAAATAAAATCTCTTACGGTATCTGTCTGATCGCCGTTGGTAACGATCGTTGATTTTTCCAATGTACGAACGGGCGCATAGATGATCAGTGACGGGTCAACCAGCTTTGACGGGTCGAATGCCTGTGTTTTCAGGTCTTTACCCTCGGATACGAAAACACGGTTGCGGCTGTTTTCACTTCTGCCCATTATAAAATAGCCGATCACTGCCTTTTTTCCGTCGGCACTTTTACCAATAATGATTCCTCTGCCCGGATAGGTGGTAGAGGAAATTTCTGTTTTTAAATCTGTCATAGTAACATTCCTTTCGGATCATTTGATATATACACGGTCGTTTCTGACTTCCAGTCTGTCCTCACAGAACAGTGACACCGCCTGCGGAAGAATTTTCCACTCTGCCTGCTCCATTACTCGCTTTTGAAGCGTTTCCGGGGTGTCGTCATCCAGAATTTCAACCGCCTTTTGAAGGATGATCGGTCCTCCGTCGCAAACTTCAGTGACAAAATGCACTGTCGCTCCCGTAAGTTTGACACCCTTTTTCAATGCTTCTTCGTGAACACGAAGTCCATAGTAGCCTTTTCCGCAGAATGACGGGATCAGGGCAGGATGAACATTCATCATTTTGTTTGGCATTGCCTTGACGACCTGCTCATCGAGAATCGTCATAAATCCTGCATATACCACCAAATCTGCCTTTTCCTCCGTGATTGCGTTAAGGATCGCTTTACTGTATGCTGCCGTGTCGGGGTATTCTTTTCTCACCAGTACACGGGTCTTGATATGGTGCTTTTGGGCTCTTTCAAGTGCGTAGGCATCTGCCTTTGAGGATATGACACAAGTAATTTTGCCGTTCTTGATGATTCCGCTTTCCTGTGCGTCAATCAATGCCTGTAGGTTAGTGCCTCCGCCCGAAACCAGTACCACAATGTTTTTCATATCGGCAGTCCTTCCCTTTCTCACTCCGCATTATTCGATAATCACGCCTTCATCACTGTTGACCAGTTCACCAATCACATAAGCGTCCTCGCCTGCGGCTTTGAGAACTTCAACGGCTTTGTCCGCGTCGGCGCTGTCAACCACTACCGTCATACCGACACCCATATTATAGGTGTTGAACATATCACGTTCAGGAATATTGCCCGTTTTTGCGATAAGGTCGAAAATCGGAAGCACCTGAATATCCTTACGTCCGATTCTTGCGGAAATACCATCGGGAAGTGAACGCGGAATATTCTCGTAAAAACCGCCGCCTGTAATATGGGAAATCGACTTCACTTTTACGCTGTCGATCAGCGAAAGAATTGCTTTGACATAAATTCTGGTAGGCGTGAGAAGTGTTTCGCCAAGTGTGCCGCCAAGTTCGTCATAGTGCTTTGCAACGGTAGTTTCATTGATGTCAAACACCTTGCGGACAAGTGAAAATCCGTTGGAGTGAACACCGCTTGACTTAATGCCTATCATTACATCTCCGGCTTTTTGCGTGTCGGGCTTCAGGATCTTATCTTTATCCACCACACCTACAGAGAAGCCTGCAAGGTCATATTCGTCCTCCGGCATCATACCGGGATGTTCCGCCGTTTCGCCGCCGACCAGTGCGCAGCCGCTCTGAACACAGCCCTCTGCAACACCTTTCACGATCTCGGCTACCTTTTCGGGGTAGTTCTTGCCAATAGCAATATAGTCAAGGAAAAACTGCGGTTTTGCCCCGCAGCAGATAATATCATTGACACACATCGCAACACAGTCAATGCCGACTGTATCGTGCTTATCCAAAAGAAAAGCGATTTTCAGCTTTGTGCCGACGCCGTCCGTACCCGAAACAAGAACAGGCTTGCTGATACCTGTTGTGTCGATCTCAAAAAGTCCGCCGAAACCGCCGATACCCGAAAGAACACCGTTTGTTATCGTTTTGGCAACGTGCTCCTTCATAAGCTCGACTGACTTGTAACCTGCTGTTACGTCAACGCCTGCTGCCTTGTAGCTGTCACTGAAACTTTTCATATTTTACCTCCGTGGGGCATATTTCGCCCATATATTTTTATTCGGAAATGCCCGATTGTTTGATTTTCTGAGAATATTTATCCTCTCTGGACGTATCGGAAACATCAAGAGGATATTCACCCGTGAAACAGGCGTCACAGAAGCCGATATGACATTCTTTGGCGATCTCTTTCAGACTTTCCGCAGAAAGGAAGCCGAGAGAATCCGCACCGATATATTCACAGATCTCCTCAATGCTTTTCTGAGAAGCAATGAGCTTTTCTTTCGTGTTGGTGTCACTGTTCAAATAACAGGGATTCCTGAAAGGCGGCGAAGCAATCAGCATATGAACCTCTTTGGCACCTGCCTGTCTTAAAAGTTCAACGATATGACGGCTTGTCTTGCCTTTCAGTATGGAATCGTCGATGACGATAACACGCTGTCCCTCTATATTATAAGTCAGGGCATTCAGCTTGATCCGCATCAGATATTCTTCATTCTTTTTGCGGTCATTAAAAGCTCTGCCGATATATTTATTTTTGATCAGTCCCGTTGCATAGCGAATCCCCGATTCCATCGAATAGCCGATTGCCGATTCTATGCCGCAGTCGGGAACAGCACAGACAATATCGGCATCGATCGGGTGCTGCTGTGCCAAAAGTTTGCCTGCTCTCTGGCGCGCCTTGACCACAGAAACACCGTCAACAACACTGTCGGGACGTGAAAAATAAACGTATTCAAAAAGACAAAGTGCCGTTTTTTCTCCGCAGTTTTCCGTATAGCTGTGAACACCGTCACTGTCGATCACCAGTATTTCGCCCGGCTGTATATCACGGATAAATTCGCCGCCGAGAGAATCAAATACGCACGATTCCGACGCTATGACATAGCTGCTGCCTATTTTTCCATAACAAAGCGGACGAATTCCCATCGGGTCACGAACACCGATCAGCTTGCTCGGTGACATCAATACCGCCGCATACGCGCCTTTCAACTGATTCACAGCTTCTCTGACCGCTTCTTCGATCGTCGGCGCTTTGATTCTTGCCCGTGCGACCAGATAAGCAATGATCTCCGTATCGCCGTTTGACTGAAAAATCGCCGCTCCGTGGTTCAGTTCCTCTCTCAGTTCGTGATAATTGGTAATGGCACCGTTCATACACAATGCCAGTTGTCCTTTGATATAACGCATTACAAGAGGAGCAAGATTCGCAGGGTCAACCTCATCACCCGACGAATATTTCACGTGACCGAGTGCGATCTGGCCGTTGCCAAGACGCGAAAGCTCTGGTTCGGGAAGTGCTTCGGGAATCATTCCGAAATCCTTATAATACCTCATATTGCCGTTATCGTTGACGGCAATGCCGGCTCCTGTCTGTCCTCTGTGCTGAAGCGCATAAAGAGCAAGATAGGTTTCCTCTACTATATCAATGTCGGGTTCGTTTTTGAAAATACCAAAAACGCCGCATTCATCGTGTAATTCAGACATAAAAAACTCCTCTTATTTTATCAGCTCCTGCACCTTCTGCTGAATGGCGGCATCTTTCTTTGCTACGCCATCTTTCATTGCGGTTTTCTCAGCTTCCAGCTTTTCCGCAAGTGTATCATCGGAAAGCGCCAGAATCTGAACAGCAAGGATCGCTGCATTATCTGCTCCGTCAATTGCTACAGTAGCAACCGGGATTCCTTTCGGCATTTGTACCGTTGCAAGAAGTGCATCAAGTCCGTCAAGTGTGGAGGACTTGATTGGAATGCCTATTACGGGAATTGTAGTATTTGCGGCAAGTACGCCTGCCAGATGTGCCGCCTTGCCTGCTGCGGCAATAATTACACCAAAGCCGTTTTTACGGGCATTTGCCGAAAACTCCTCCGCTTCTTTCGGCGTTCTGTGCGCCGACATTACGTGTACCTCAAACGGTACGCCGTAATCGTTCAGCGTTTTGATCGCTCCCGATACGGTAGGAAAATCGCTGTCGCTGCCCATTATTACAGCAACCTTTTTCTGTTCTGACATAATATTGCTCCCTTTCAGATAAAGAAATTTAATAAAAAGAAAGTAAAAATACTCCTTGTAACATTTTATATGATATTGAAAAAAATTGCAAGAGCGATATTGTAAATATCACTCCTGCAATCAAGAATTATTTTATTGACGCGGTGCGTTCTGCTGCAACATTTGCTGTGCACGTGCACGAAGGTCTGCCTGTGCGTTGTTATATACAGACTGCTGCGGATTTGCGGGAACGGCGGGAGCAGCGGTAAACGACGGAATCTTCTTTGCCGTTGGCTGTACTGTCTGCGGTTCGTCCTCTTTCGGTGTTTTGTCGATCTCACCGTCAATGACCAACTCTTTCAAAGAGGTGGCAAGACCTGCCATAGACTGAATCTCCGACGGAATAATAATTTTTGTAGCTCTGCCGTCTGCCACCTTTGTAAAGGTTTCAAGACTCTTGAGTGCGATAACGCGGTCGGTTGGTGCAGCCTGATTCAGCATACGGAGCGAATCGGCATATGCTTTCTGTACAGCGAGAATTGCTTCTGCTTCGCCCTGTGCTTCACGAATTTTTGTTTCCTTGATCGCGTCTGCGCGAAGGATAGCCGCCTCTTTATGACCTTCGGCAACCAGAATTTGGCTGGTCTTTTCGCCCTCTGCATCAAGAATTCTTGCACGGCGTTCGCGTTCTGCTTTCATCTGCTTCTCCATTGCCACCTGAATTTCACGGGGCGGAAGAATGTTTTTCAGCTCTACGCGCTTTACCTTAATGCCCCAAGCGTCGGTTGCTTCATCAAGGATCTCACGAATCCTGTAGTTGATTTTATCACGCGAAGTCAGCGTATTATCCAATTCAAGTTCACCGATAATATTACGGAGAGTAGTGGCACAAAGCGTTTCAATTGCCATAATCGGCCGTTCAACACCGTAAGTATAGAGTTTTGGATCGGTGACTTCAAAATAAACAACGGTATCGATCTGCATTGAAACGTTATCACGCGTGATAACCGACTGCGGTTCAAAGTCAACAACCTGCTCCTTCAAAGAAATTTTCTTTGAAATTCTGTCCATAAACGGAATTTTCACGTGAATGCCCTGCCGCCAGGTTTTATAATAAACACCGAAGCGCTCGATCACATACGCGTTTGCCTGCGGTACTACCTTGATGTTGGCGATGACAATGATCACTGCCAATGCTAATACAATAATAAATGCTGTTAATGGTGCCGGCATAGGAATTACCTCTTTCTGTAGTTAGATTTTTATTTCGTTAAATTGTTGGTAAGGGTTCGACAATCAGTTTGACGCCCTCGATCCCCTTGACGGACACATTGATTCCGACAGGAAGAATTCTTTTGTCTTCGGTCACTGCCGCCCAGTCGTTGTTTTCCACCTGTACTCTGAGCGTACCCATACTCTCGTCAACCACTTTTGTTACCTTGCCGACTTTTCCGATGTTTCTGTCGGAATTGGTCGGGGTCTTGGCAAAGCTTGTCAGCTTTTTGGCGAACGGACGAGTCAGCGCTATCAAAGCAATGGTGACAACAAAAAACACGATGATCTGTACCGTCTGGTCAGCACCGCAGAGTTCCAGTATCAGCGATACTACACCGCCGAATGCTGCCCATATGGAAATGAGCTGAACCTGCGTCAGCCATTCAAAGATACAGGCTGTGACGATCACGATAAGCCATACCCATAACATATTTTTCACCTCCTTGACCGTAAATATTTATCTGTCTTTTATCTGACATTGATAACGGGAACTACTTTCCAAACAGCCACACCAACGGTGTCCACGGAATGGCTACAATAAAAGATGCTAAGATCGACGAGATCAGCATCGCAAGAATTGTCAGTATTTGTGAAAGCATAAGATATTAACACTCATTTCCTGCGTTTTTTGTTTTTGGGATTTTTCCCTTTCGGAGTGTTCATCATACTGTCATACTTCTCAAAAGAGATTCCATATTTCTTTTCGGCTTCTGTGAGCGGCTTTGAATGTTTCTTCCGGCTGCGTGTGTCCGCTCTGCCGTTGACATCGCCGGCATTTCTCGGACGGATAAGGCATTTTTTATCATAGCCGATCAGGTCGGTTCGGTGAGCCGTTACCAGTGCTTCGTGAACAAGGTCATAGTTTTTCGGATTCTTATATTGTATCAATGCCCTTTGCATTGCTTTTTCGTGCGGATTGTGCGCCACATAAACAGGTTCCATTGTCCGTGGGTCAACTCCCGTATAATACATACAGGTCGATATGGTTGACGGCGTGGGGTAGAAATCCTGTACCTGTTCGGGCATATAGCCCAGATCCCGAAGATATTCCGCCAGTGCAATCGCCTCTTTGATCGTGGAACCAGGGTGTGATGACATCAGATACGGAACCAGAAACTGCGGTTTGCCGAGTTCTTGATTGATTTTTGCGTATTTTTTGCAGAAGCTTTTATAAACGCTGTTTTCGGGCTTGCCCAATTTTGACAGTACCGCATCGGATATGTGTTCGGGGGCAACTTTTAATTGTCCGCTGATATGGTATTTGCACATCTCTTTAAAAAATGTATCGTCGGGGTCTGCCATAATATAGTCAAAGCGGATTCCCGAACGGATAAACACTTTCTTGACATTCGGAAGTGCGCGGAGTTTTCTTAACAGTGCCAGATAATCTGTATGGTCAACCGTCAGATTTTTACAGGGCTTCGGAAAAAGACACTGTTTATTTGGACAGACACCCTTTGTCAACTGTTTTTTGCAGGAAGTATGGCGGAAATTGGCGGTAGGGCCGCCGACATCGTGGATATAGCCCTTGAAATCGGGGTCTTTGATGATCTTTTTTGCTTCACTGATAATAGATTCGTGGCTTCTTGTTTGAATAATACGCCCCTGATGAAAGGTCAATGCACAGAAACTACAGCCACCGAAACAGCCGCGGTTACTGATCAGGCTGAACTTCACTTCCTTGATCGCGTCAATGCCCCCCTGCGCTTCATAACAAGGATGGTAACTGCGCATATATGGGAGCACATAGACAGCATCCATTTCCTCTTGGGTCAGCGGCTTTGACATCGGATTCTGAACAACATAGGTTCCTTTGTCATACGGCTCGACAAGCACTTTGCCGGAAAAGGGGTCTGTATTGCAGTATTGTGTGTAGAAACTGCGCGCATAGTTCAGCTTGTCGGCTTTGAGGTCATCATAGGACGGAAGAACAATATGCTCCGGAAGATCGTCAAGTGTTTTTGTTTTATAGACGGTGCCTTTAATAAAAGTAATATCTTCTACGGGGATACCGCTGTTAAGCGCATCGGCAATTTCAACCATTGAATGTTCGCCCATACCGAATGACAGTAAATCTGCCTGTGAATCTAGCAAAACAGAACGTTTTAAACAATCGTCCCAGTAGTCATAGTGCGCCATACGCCGCAGACTTGCTTCAATGCCGCCTATGATGATCGGTTTATGGCGGTAGGTTCTGCGAATCAAATTTCCGTAAACCACGGTCGCGTGATCGGGACGCTTTCCCATTTCGCCGCCCGGCGTGAAAAAGTCCTTGGAACGGCGCTTTTTCGATACCGAATAATGATTTACCATTGAATCCATATTTCCTGCCGAGATGAGAAAACCAAGACGGGGTTCTCCGAAAATATTGATACTGGTTTCGTCTTTCCAGTCGGGCTGGGCAATCATTCCCACACGGTAGCCGTGCGCTTCCAGTATGCGGCTGATGATTGCAGGACCGAAAGACGGATGGTCAACATACGCATCGCCTATCACAAAAGTGAAATCCACCTGATCCCAGCCGCGTTTCTGCATATCTTCCCGACAGATTGGCAAAAAATCTTTCATTTTGAAAATTCTCCGTATTTTTTAATCTTTTATCAGCACCGATTCCCATTCGGACTGCTTAAACCCTATCAGAACCGTATCTCCGTCAATCACAAGCGGTCTTTTTACCAACATCCCGTCTGTTGCAAGAAGCCGAAGCTGTTCCTCCTCGGTCATCTCCTGAAGTTTCTCTTTCAGTGACAGGGATTTATACAGCATACCGCTTGTATTGAAAAAGCGTTTCAGCGGCAAGCCGCTTTTTTGATACCAATTCTTCAATTCTTCATAAGTCGGATTGTTTTCCTTAATATGTCTGTCGTCATATTCAAAACTGTTTTCATCAAGCCATTTTTTCGCTTTTTGGCAGGTTGTGCATTTGGGATATTCTATCAACAGCATTGCTTCATCTCCTTGTGTTATCATTAAAGATTCGGAAATCAATGATTGGCTCCGATACGATAAGTCTATTATATCATATCGGAGCGACATTGAAAATATCTATTTTTTGACTTTTTAGGATAAATTATCGGATTAGTCCGTGTTTTTGCTTAACTCTTTCCAGTTTTTTGATAATCGGCTCTGCTCCTATGTACAAAAATAAGGCGGTCGATACCGCGTGAACCGTATCCATCGGCAGACCGTAGGCATATACGGAAAGAAGTCCTTCGGCATTGATAGGTGTTCCTGTCAGTATCAGCGTCGACGGATTCATTATTGCTCCATATAAAAATGAACACAAAAATCCATATACACACATTGTTATCTTATTCGGCGGTAGCATTCCGCGCTCAAAAATCAATCCCGACAAAAAGCCGATCAATCCCATTGTTACCATTTGCCACGGTGTCCACGTTCCCTGACCAAAAAAAATATTGGATACGAGCATTGTCACGGAACCAATCAGAAAGCCCGTTTCGCTGCCGAGTGCTGCTCCCGATATGATGACCAGTGCGGTAACGGGCTTAAACTGGGGCAGCATATACAAGATCGCTCTGCCGGCAACGCACATTGCACACATTGTCGCTACAAGAACCAGTTCCCTTGCCTGTACTTTATGCTTTTCAAAAATAATATAAAACGGCAGTATGCTTTCCAGCATTATGATCAGCGATATAAAAAGATATTTTGTGTTGTCAAAAAAATAAACACCTGCCAGAACGGTCAACGGTACCACCACAAAAATCATCAACAGCGAAAGAAAGGTATATCGGAACGGTCTGGTCGATTTTGCGATTTTGATTTTCTTGCTGCTGTTGCCCAAAACGGCGATAATTGCCGCTGCGGAAAGAAACATCAGTCCATAGGAAAGTACTTTATTTTCGGACAAAAACGGTACCGTCATTGTTCCCAGTGCGGCAAACACCGACATCACGAAAAGTACTGTTAAAACGATCGAAAATGCATACCGAAAAAGCTTGAAACGTTTTTTCGGTGGCTTTTTGGGATTTGCTGTTTGATTTGAGGCGCCGACTTTGGGCGGTTTCCAATCGATTTTCGGAAGTTCGTCTTTCTGATGGGAAATATGAAGCGAGTACAGAATATCGTCCGCTGTGACTGCATTGGGAATCCTATCCGCCGACATACGGCGGCAGGGAGTGGTATAGATCCGGTTGTCGGAAAAAAATGTCCTTGGGGTGTCAATGCTGACAATCCTGCCATTAAAGAAAAAGGCGCAGCGGTCGGAATATTCGGCACAAAATTCCGTATCGTGACTTACCATAAGTACCGCCGTGCCCCTTTCCGCAAGGTGTTTGATGATTGCTGCCAGTCGTTTTTTATAATGTGCGTCAAGTCCTTTTGTCGGTTCGTCCAAAATAAGAATGTTCGGCTCAATCAAAAGAATTTTCGCAAGGGCGGCTTTTTGCTGCTCTCCGCCCGACAGGTCGTAAGGATGGCGGTTCCTCAGCTGTTCCAGTCCGCACAGATGAATCACGTATTCGATTCGCTCGTCCATCTCCTCGGAGGAGATCTTCATTCCGTCAAAGATTTCATAAAGGTCATCTTCCACGCTGTCTTTGACAAAAAGTGTCTGCGGATTCTGCGGAAGTACTGCCATCTGACAGCTTTTGTCTTTGAAAATGATTTTTCCTCTGTATGGCTTGAAAATTCCCGATAGGAGCGAAAGCATTGTTGTTTTGCCCGAACCGTTGCCGCCCAGTATGGCAAGAATCTCTCCGCCGCAAACATTGAGTGACAAACCTTTGATGATGTCGTTCTGCTCGCGGCTGTACCGAAACCATAAATTTTTGATCTCAAGCACCGGAGATTTCTTTGACACAGGCGATTCTTCGGGAAGGTTTTGCAGCTCTTTGCCCTCTGCAAAATGATTCAGCCATTGTCTGCCGTCTGACACGGACAGCGGCGTTTTGCTATTGCCGTCCGCATATTCAAAAATCCTTGTCGGCGATGGTATCGCACAAAACATCTCATTTTGACTGCTGTACAGTTTTTTGCTTGTGGCTGCGGGCGTTGTATTGGAAATCATTCTGCCGTTTTCCATTATGATGATCCGGTCGCAGAGCGGAAAAATCTCATCCAATGTGTGTTCGGTCATTATTACGGTAGTGCCGAGTTCACGGTTGATCTTGCGGAGCATTGAGATAAACTCTCCCGACGCGATCGGGTCAAGCTGTGCCGTCGGCTCATCCAGTATCAGCACGGACGGCTGCATTACCATTACGGACGCAAGATTCAATATCTGCTTTTGTCCACCCGACAGTTCATCAACAGACATTTCAAACCATTTTTCTATCCCGAAAAATGAAGCAAGCTCGGCAGTCCTGCGCTGTATGGTACTATTGTCAAGACCCAGACTTTCCAGCCCGAATGCCAGTTCGTGCCATACCTTATCCGTTACCGACTGATCATCGGGGGACTGCGTTACGAATCCGATTTTTTGTGACTGTGTTCTGAAATCCACTTCTTCAAGCGGCACTCCCTCAAACAGAATATTGCCGCTTCGCTCTCCGAAAGGCTGCAAACAGGTTTTCAACTGCCGCAAAAGCGTACTTTTGCCGCAGCCGGACAAGCCGCCGATAATAACAAATTCTCCCTGCTCCACCGTGAAAGAAATATCGGAAAGAACTGCCGATACTGCTTCGGGATAAGTAAAGGTTAAATTTGTGACCTTAAAGCTTTCCATTTTTTGTCCCCCTTTTTGTCAATCATCAACGGGATGATACAAAGTACTGTATAGATAATGTAAAATATTGTGACCGTTCCGAATTGTATTTCGCTTACCGACGGAAAATAGTCAAACGTCAGCATACCCGAAACATTCGCCGCCGTTATCGCCGTATCGCAGGCAAGCATAAAAATCATCACGGCGGCATCACGTTTTTCAAAATGAAAAAGTGTGAAAGAAGTTCTGTGCGGCAGTCCGTAACCCCTGCTTTTGAGAGAATCAGCGGTATCAATGGAGTTTTCCATTGCCCACTGGAGCATTGAGGAAAATATTTTGACAGCGTTTGACATACGCCTGAAAAGATTGCCGCTGTTGACATCTCTGCCGATACTGCGGCGCGCGGCTCTGACCTGTTGAAAGCGTGAGGCAAGTTTCGGTATAAAACGGAGGATCATTGATATTAACAGACTGAGTTTCGGGGCGATCCTGCCGAATAAATAGATCATTCTGTCAGAGGTCATTATCAGGCGCATCGACATACACCATAAAATAACGGATGACAGCATCAGTGCGGAAACGGCACCAAAAATTATTGATTCCAGTGTCAGTGCGTTTCCGTCAGGAAGATAGAAAAGAATCGTTACGCCTGCGTGGTTAAACAAAGGATTGATCGCACTGATCAGGACGAACATCGGCAATATGTAGAACAGGGTCGTTTTCAGTGCCTTTCCCCTGCCGAGATAATAGGCATAAAGAAACGAGGTGCCAATGGATATGGTTAAAAAAACAGGCTGGCGTATAAACATTGTCAGTGTCAGAACGGAAGTGAAAAATACAAGCTGAACCGTTGGATGAAATTCGGAAAAGGTGTTTTTCAAAGTGCTTTTCATTAATATTCTTTTTATCCCCCTTGATATTCGTTTCCTACGTCCCTGCCGAGGTCACAGGTATAAAGCCATTCGATTTTATCGCCGCTTTTCAGCGTATATTCCGAACAACTGTAGTTGGCAAATTCGCCGTTCACACAGTAAACCCACCCCGACGCACTGCCGCAGTCAAACTGATAAAGATTGTTGATTCCTTCAATATAGGCACTGTTATAAACAGGCGTTATCGAAAATTCAAACGGAATTCTTCGTTCTATACAAAAATTTTTGGTAACATCAAAAACACTTTCTCCCTCATTAAAGCTGATTGTTGTTTCGTGCAGAATCCAACCGTCAGACGGCACAATGGATTTTTTGGACGGATTCAGATTACTGCTGTTCACAGCGGTCATACACGAAATGGAAAGTGTACAGAGATTTTCTTGCGGAGGTTCGGAAAATGTCTGCTGCGATTGTGAGGGTTCGGCGGCTGTATCCGAAACCGTATTTTGCACGGTGCTTTGTGTTTGGCTTTCCGGAATAGGTTGTGTTGATGAAAGCTGATCTTCATTTTCCGAGGATTCGGCAACGACTGGTGGTGCAGTGTCGGATATTTCCGTTTCTTCGGATAGCTGTGGTACTTCTGTTACAACTGTGGTTTCTGTTTGATGTTCGCTTTGAGGTGATGAAGCAGTCTGTGCCGCCGAAGAAGCCGAGCCGCTATTCGTGTCTTTTGATGGCTGCGGCTGCTTAGAAGCTGTACTTTCCAAAGAGGAGGAAACGATTTTTGAAGTATCAGAGGATTTTGAGGAAACGGATCTTTGATTTTGAGAATTTTCCGTTTTTTCGGAGATCAATGGCGATTCTTCCGCTGGCAGCGTTGAAGATGTCAACATTCCCGATGATACGGGTTCGGCGGTCGGAACCTGCTGATTCGGCTGCTCCGCAAAGAAAAATGCCGCCGTCAGCGACAAAATAATTACGGCGGAAATGATGAGTGAATTTTTATGTTTTTTCAGCCATTCCAATGGTTTCATTCCTTTCCTGAGAGGGATCAATAAGGCTGAAAGGCTGCTCTGTGTTTTGCAGAACAGCCTTTGTTTTTTCTTATTTGGTTGATGGTTTCTTTCTCATTGCAAGATACAATGCCGCAGAAGCGGAAAGTATGGTAAGAACGATCACTGCCGAACCTTGCGTATCGCCTGTATTGACAGAAGCTGCCGATACGGTGCTTGTCGATGTTGATGAGGTCACAGAAGCTGTTGTTGCTGTTACGGTTGATGAGCCGGAAGAAGTGCTTGTATTGTTTGACGGCTCGGAAGTTTTACCGGTATCATTTGATGATACGGGTTCGGAGCTTTCATCAATATCATCTTTACGGCTATCAAACGAAATATCATTCATATCATACAAAGCACTAAGTTTGTTTTCAGAACGGTACAATGCTGTTACTGCAAGATATGCCTGTGAAGTGGAAAGGGCATTTTGTTCGCCGCCTGCGGTATGGGCAAAACCGTTATCATCCGTGAGGAATAATGCCAGTCCGTTAATGACGGTATTTCCGTTTTTGATAAAACGTGAATCTTCTGTTACATCAATATGAAGTGCCGTCAATGCGATAATCGCCTGTGAGGTACTTTCTGCATTGGCAGAACCATATGATGAGAAAGAACCGTCCTCATTCTGTGTTTCGGAAAGATAAGCAAGTGCCTTGTCAACAGCGGAACCTACTTTTTCGTCATTTTGATACGGTGCGAGTGCCTGAAGCGCCATAGCGGTGACATCGACATCAGATTCCTCTCCATACAGTGTCCAGCCGCCGTCCGAAAGCTGTTCGGAAAGGATGGCATCCACATATTTTTCGCGTACTGCCGTATCGCCGTAACCGTGGCTGTCCAACGCAAGAAGCGCATAGAAAATACCGTTGGTTCCCTGCTTGCTGACATAATCATAATCCGTGAGCGGCTCTACCAGATCATAACCGCCGATATTAGTCGGGTC
This sequence comes from uncultured Ruminococcus sp., assembly GCA_902803805.1. Lineage (GTDB taxonomy): Bacteria > Bacillota > Clostridia > Oscillospirales > Acutalibacteraceae > UBA1213. The sequence goes on along the minus strand of CADCRH010000078.1, from coordinate 18,649 downwards.
AATGCCTGCCGCCGTCAATGCCAGTACAAAACGCGAATTGGTAGTTGACATTGTTTCGCTGAGTTTGGCGCTGCCTACGGTATCAAGATAGGTCTTGACGCTTTCTTCATACTTTGCCTTTGTTTCGTCATCCAACAGATCATAACGGGCAAGTGTGATGATCTGCCATTCATTGCCTGCGATTCCTGCATCGGTATAGCGCGCTTTTACCATCTCTTTAATTGCCGAAACGGAAATGGTTTTTGTTTCGGCTTTTGGTTCTGATGAAAGTTTTTCTTCAGCTTCTTCCAGCTTGCTGTAGTTCGTTATCTGAGCCTGTTGTTCGGCAGTAAGGCTGTCATATGCAGCTCTTGCCTTTTCCACATCGGAACGATTTAACTCGTCAGGATTGATTGCTTCGATCAGACTGATGACACTTTGAACATCTGTGTCAATTACCTCAGTTTCTTTGTTGACGGAAATTTGATATACCGTTTCTGTCACACCGTCGGGTGCAAAGCTTGCCCAAGCAGCATTGCCGACACCGACAAAAATGACATCTCCCTCGGTTACGGTGATATTCTTGCCGAATTTGTAATCCGTACCCGATTCTGCCGGTGTATAAGTATTTTTATAGATCTTACTGCGATAATTTCTGTTCACCGTTTTCGGTGTGATCTGTATATCTGCCGTGTCGCTCGGAATCGTCAGTGTATAAGTAAGATCACCAGCCGAAAATTCCGGTGACAACGTTCCGCCGTTTACCGCTAATTCCAAAAGCGATGTGTCCGTACCCGACCAGTCATATCTTAAATCACTGCCCCAACTGCACGAATATTCAAAGCTGATCTCGTCGCCGTCCTCCAGTGTGCCGGCACTTACGCTGAATGCGGAAAGGGAATTATCGGCGATCCAATCGTCGATGGCACCCATCCAGCCGCCCATACTGCCGCTGTCGCTGGCACTGAGACCATTAATGGCAGTGATATAGCCGCTGTCTGCTCCTTCGCAGGTATAGCCCTTACTTTCAATCGCCTGTACCAAAGCACTGAATGCGTTTGTGTCGCTGTCAAGCTTCACATACTCATCAAGCAAAACGCCGTCCCAAGCGGCACCGTTTTCCTTTGAAAACGTATCGTTTCGCACAATAACTCTGACAGTACCGGTGTCCTCGCTTGCTGCCGATGTTGTTATCGGAAGCATTGAAAGCAGAACCACCGTACCTGCCGCTACAGATAAAATTCTGACGGATTTTTTCATTTGTCTGTTCCTCCCAAAATCGTTTCGGAGAATTCTTTTTTCCTTTGTTTCAGCATTCTTTTTCGTCTTTCACGCTTACGCCTGGATTTTTGCTTTGCCGATACCTTCGGCGGCTCTTTTAAGCCTGCCGCCTCCAATGCACGAGGCCACGCCCCCAATTTTTGCTTTATAAAACATACCTCTTCGGGGTCAAAGTCACTGCGTTTCGGAACAGTTCCGAGCTGCTCTGCCTTATTCCGCAAAAGGTTCAGTGCGCGCTGTGTTTTTTCGTCGGTATTCATCATCAAAACTCCAATAAAAAAGCTTTCTCCGTTTATTAACAAAGAAAGCACAACTGATTTTCTCAAACAAAACAAAACCATATCGACGGGCAAAAAAGCGCAATACGACACAGACAACATTTTATCCTGAAAAATCGGCTGCACTTCTTCTTCGTCCAAGACTGCGTTACCTCAAAATGCGGGAGTATTCCGACTTACGGCACGAGCCGTTCACGGTAATGACGGTTGCTTCGGATTTTCACCGAATTCCCAATTATACGGAGATGTCAATGTGAAAATTGAGAAATTCTCCGTGACCGCATCTCGTTTCGGTATTTTATTACTTATCAACTATATCAGATTTTGATGTTTATGTCAAGGTAGATAAGATCATATGGATCATTAACATCGCCGTTACGCCGGGAATACCGAGCACTGCCGAAACCGCAAGCGACAGTCTGCTGACCGGTATCCAGACGGATGTAAAGCCTGCACACAGATTCACTGCCGCCAATGCCAGAATTCCAAGCAGCGACGAAAGTACCGCACTTCGTACAGGGTGCGGCGATCTCATTATTTTTTGTATGATCACAAGGATAATAAACACACCCAAACTTATCAAAACAATCATATGATCTGACACATCAATTCCTCCGTTTTTTATTAATGCTTATGTGCAGACGGAAAAATTTATGATATAAAAAACGATACCCGTTGGCACGGATACCGTTAAGGATAAAACACGAATGAATTTGCATCAATTCGGTGCGTCATTGGCATCGGAAATTTTATAACACAGAATCATCAGACTGTCGTTAAGATGTACATTTTCAACAATGATGTCGCTGTAATGGATGGAAAGGTCATAATGACTGAAATTCCAGTAATTCTTGACACCGAGCCGATACAGTCTTTCGGCAATTTCGGGTGTGGCGGTTTTCGGTACGCAAAAAATCGCTACATCGGTGTGATGTTCCGTACAAAACGCTTCCAGTTCGTCAAGATCGGTAACAGGAATGTCGCGTATGGTCGTTCCTATTTTATTCTTATCGTTGTCAAAAATCCCGATCAGCTTAAAACCTCGTTTTTCAAAGGACATATGCACCGCAACGGCTTTTCCCAGATTACCTGCTCCGATCAGCACGGCGCTGTACAAATGGTCAAGTCCGAGAATGTGCCCTATTTCATTATAAAGACTTTGAACGGAATAGCCGTAGCCCTGCTGACCAAAACCGCCGAAACAGTTCAGATCCTGCCGTATCTGCGAGGCGGTCAATCCCATTTTATCGGAAAGCTCACGTGAAGAAATCCGTGTGACGTCCTTGGCTATCAATTCGCCCAAAAAACGGTAATAACGCGGTAATCTTTTAATGACGGGAGCTGAAATATTTTCATATTTATGCATTTTCGCTGAATCCCCCGGTGATATAGATTTTGTTAATTTTTTGTCATTGTTGTGTATCTATAGTTTAACAGCTTTATTTCAAAATGTAAAGTGGTAATTTTAAAATTTGACAAATATTTATCAAAAAAGCAGTACCGAAAACGGTACTGCCGAAAATCTTTTTTCTTTATTATTTTTTAACTTTGATACCGAAGCTTTCGATCAGCGGGATCAGTCCGATTCTGGGCTTATCGTCATCGGGAAGCTGCGGAAAATCATATGCCGGATAATCGTTGCCCTCCACGATAGCAGGACCGTTGGGTGTAATGCATACGTCCCAACCGACATAACGGAATTCGGGAATCACCATTGCGGCTTTCTTCACCATCTCCTTTACCTCGTCCATATACGGAAGCTCATAACCCACAAACGGAATCCCCGTTGACGGGTGCGCGTCATAGTTGATCAGCGCCGAGGTATGTCCCTGTCCTGTGATCATACCCTTGTCAAGGTCAAAATGACAGGCAAGACCGCCGTTTTCAAGGTTATCGACAAATTTGCCGTTATTGCCCATTTTAAATACGGAGTACAGAATGTGTGCTTCACCGTTATTCACAAGCGTGACAACTCTCAAACAGTTGAGCGAGTACGGATAAATTTTCGATACCTGTGGGTGCTGAACGATAACTTCCTCGATCACACCGAAGTTCTTTTCAGGATCGGTGATGTATTGGTAAAGCTCCTCGGTCGATTGGTAATCGGCAACGTGGATTTTTTCGATTCCCTTTCCGCTTTCACCGATATACGGCTTTGCAAAAAAGTCCTCCTTGCCCTCAACGAATTTTTCAAATTCGGGATAGCCTATATCGGCAAGGTCGATAATTTCACGTCCCATAAAATCTTTGAATTTTTTGTCAAAGACATTTTTTTCATCGAAAATATAAGAATATTTTTCGTCGTTGAGCGTCATTACCATTCTTTTGTTTTTCAGTCTTGTCAGATAGGTTTTGCGCTGTTTTGCCTTGATTTTGTAAAATTCAAAAATGATATAGTCGTTATAGCCTGCGCCGTATTTCAGACTACAGCCGAGCATATCGAAAAATGTCAGCAATTTGTTTTTGCCCGATTTTTCGTTCACAACGTTGATGGCGTCCTTCATTTTCTGAAAGCTGGCGCCGCCGAGAACTCTTTTTATATATCCAAGATTCATTGATCATACCTACTTATTTGTTAATTACAGTGCTGCAAGAATTTCCTGAACGGATCTCTTGATAATGCTCATACCCTCCACCAGTTCTTCGTCACTGATAACAAGCGGCGGCATCAGTTTGACAACGGAGTTCTTTCTGCCTGCTCCCTCAATGATAAGACCGTATTCAAAGCACTTTTCTTCCACTCTGTCGGCAAGACCATTTACAGGGATATTACCGAATTCAACTCCCCAGATCAGACCTCTGCCGCGAAGTTCAAGGCGTGAATCGAGCGGAAGGATCTCTTTCTCGATAAAGTTCTTGACGATTTCGCCTTTTCTCTTGGTTTCTTCCTCGATATTGTTTTCGAGCATATAGTCAAGTGCTGCTTTTGCTGCTACAAAGGACATCTGATTGCCGCGGAAGGTTCCGTTATGCTCGCCCGGTGTCCAAATATCCAGTTCCGGCTTAAAGAGCGTGATGGCAAGCGGGAAGCCATAACCACCGATCGATTTTGACATTGTAACAATGTCGGGTTGGATTCCTGCACGCTGGAAGGAGAAGAATTCGCCGCTTCGGCAGCAGCCTACCTGTACTTCGTCAACTGCAAGAAGAATATCGTTGTCGTCACAGAACTTTCTGACTCTCTGAAGCCATTCGATATCAAGTACGCGAATACCGCCCTCAGCCTGAATCGTTTCAATAAAGAGTGCAGCAGGCTTTTCAACACCGCTGTGGTCGTCATCAATCAGTCTTTGCATATAGGCAACCGTATCCAGTTCGGGGAACATATACGGAGCAGGAATAAATGTAACATTATTGAGCGGTACACCCGCACCCTTTCTTGATGTTTTATCGGTTGTCAGCGACAGCGAACCGAGTGTCATACCGTGGAAAGCGCCCATCAATGCAAAAACATTCTGACGCTTTTTAACCTTACGTGCCAGTTTGAGTGCCGCTTCATTTGCGTTTGTTCCCGTAGGACCGGGGAACATTATTTTATAGTCAAGATGACGGGGCTTCAAAATCTTTTCCTCAAATGTTTCAATAAACTCTCTTTTCGGTACGGTGTACATATCAAGAGCGTGCATAATTCCGTCATTCTGAAGATATTCGATCAGTTTTGCCTTGATTTCGGGATTGTTATGACCGTAGTTAACGGCACCTGCTCCACAGAAAAAGTCGATATATTTATTTCCGTCCTCGTCGATAAAATCAGCACCCTTTGCTTTTTGAAAAACAGTCGGAAAATGCCGGCAGTAGGAACGTACTTCGGATTCATAGTTTTCAAACACAGATGTATTCATTGTAACATATCTCCGTTTCAGATTATTAATAATATCATTCAAAATATTACAAGCATATTTTACATTTTTTATTTTAATGCGTCAAGTGTCATAAAGCCGAAAAACCGCCTTTTTCATATGTTTTTTGAGAGTAATTTTAAACTTTTTGAATCCTATACAAAATATGAAAATATGTAGAATCATAATTGTACAAGAATTCAATGAAAATGCGTTTCCTTTTGCTGCCCAAAAAGCATACAAAGAAAACGCATTCCAAAACGCACTGTATTTTATTTTAAAAGAAACAGACAGTCTTCTGTGATAAGTTCGGGAGTGATCCGGTTTTCTTTTAGAATTTCATCGGCATTGTATCGGTCAAGAAACGTCTTCTTGAAACCGTAGTTGAGTACCTTTATCTCGGAAGTACCATAATAACCTGCGATTTTTTCGCCAAAGCCGCCGCTAAGAATACCGTCCTCCAGTGTTACGACAATTTTATGTTCCTTTTTCAGTTCCTCAAGAAGTGTCTTATCAATGCCCGAAATAAATCTCGGATTAATGAGCGTTGCTTCAATGCCTTTTTCCGCAAGAGCCGAAACGGTGGCTTCACCGATTTGATAAAAGTCACCGACTGCAATCACCGCAACTTCTTTTCCCTGTCTGGTGATCTCAAATTTGTTGAGTGTGTTGTAGTCTGTCGGGAATTCCCTGCCGGACTTTATTACGCCGTTGGACGGAACTCTGACGGCAACAGGGTATTTATTTTGCTCTATCGCCCACTCCGTCATCGCAAAATATTCTTCCTTGCAGGTCGGCGCAAGATAGACCAGATTCGGAATGTTGGAAATCATCGGTATATCATAGATTCCCAAATGTGTCACATCGTTCATTCCCCATACCGAAGCGGCATAGACAAGAAAGGTTACTGCACTTTTGTTGATACATACGTCCTGTGAGATCTGGTCATAGGTTCTCTGCAAAAATGTACTATAGACACCGTAAACCGGCTTTGCCCCGTTTTTCGCTACACCCGAAGCAAGCGCAACAGCGGTTTCCTCTGCAATGCCTACATCAACAAACTGACTGCCTGCTTTTTCACGCTTATCCTTTGTAAAACCAAAAACAGTCGGAGTGGCGGAGGTGATTGCAAGCACCGACGGGTCTTTCTCCATCTTCTTCAAAAGATAATCGGCGGTCAGTGTTCCGTAATCTTCGCCGTCAAAATGGAATTTCGACTCGCCCGTTTCCACATCAAACGGCATACACCAATGCCAGTTTTCTTTATTTTCCTCGGCAGGCTGATAGCCCTTTCCCTTTTGCGTATAAATATGTACGGCTACGGGCTTTTGGGTATCTTTCACACTTTCAAAGGCTGCTATGAGTGCGTCGATATTGTTTCCCTCACCTACATAAACATATTCCAGTCCCATTGCCTTGAAGATGTTATTTGCGGCGGTTCCGTTGGTATCGCGCAGCTCCTTCAGATTCCGGTACATACCGCCGTGATTCTCTGCGATCGACATATCGTTATCGTTGACAACCACAATAAAGTTACTGTTCAGCTCGGCGGCAACATCCAATCCTTCCAATGCTTCTCCGCCGCTTAATGACCCGTCACCGATCACGGCGATCACGTTTCCTTTACCGCCCGTAATATCTCTCGCTTTTGCCATACCGCAGGCAAGAGAGATGGACGTTGAAGTATGACCTATCTCGAAAAAGTCGTGTTCACTTTCTTCGGGACAGCTATAGCCCGACACATCATCATATCTTTCCGGATATAAATAGGCATCCTTTCTTCCCGTCAGCATTTTATGCGGATAGCTTTGATGGGAAACATCAAATATGATTTTATCCGTCGGAGAATCAAAAACATAATGTAAGGCGATCGTTGCCTCTACCATACCGAAATTCGGTCCGAAATGTCCGCCGTGCGCACTTAAACGCTTTAAAAGAGCGTCACGCATTTCCTGCGCAAGCTGTCTGCGTTCTTCAATGTTCAGTTGTTTGACATCGGACGGGGCGCTAATTTTTTCAAGATACATAAACACATTCCTTTCGATTCATTGATCAAAAGCCGACCGCTTTTTTCGGCAGTCGGCTTTTCAGTTCGGGTCAATCTTTCATCAGCCCAGGCATTTTACCATAACGGCTTTTTGTGCGTGAAGTCTGTTTTCTGCTTCCTCAAAAATTTCGTCTGCGTGTGCTTCAAAGACCTCCTCGGTGATTTCTTCGCCGCGGTGTGCCGGCAGACAGTGCTGCACCATTGCATCGGGCTTTGCCAGCGACATCAACTCGGCATTGATCTGATAGCCCTCAAAGGCTTTCTTTCTCTTCTCGGCTTCGCCTTCCTGTCCCATTGATGCCCATACGTCCGTAATAACAACATCGGCATCGACAACCGCTTCTTTCGGTGTGCGGAACAGCTCAAATTTATCACCGTATTCTTTCGCAAAATCAAGCACCTGCTGGTCGGGGTCATAGCCTTCCGGACAAGCAACCGAAATTGACATTCCTGTTTTGAGCGCTCCGACAATGAGAGAATTCATCATATTGTTGCCGTCACCGATAAAGGACATTTTCAGTCCGTCAAGCTTGCCTTTATACTCACGGATCGTCATAAGGTCTGCGAGAATCTGGCAAGGATGACAGAAATCCGTCAGACCATTGATGATCGGAATACTGCCGTATTTTGCAAGATCTTCCACTTCCTTCTGCTCAAAGGTACGGATCATTATACCGTCAAGATAACGTGAAAGCACTCTTGCCGTATCCTGTACGGGTTCGCCTCTGCCGATCTGCATATCCTTTGAGGAAAGGAAAATCGGCTGACCGCCCAGCTGATATATACCTGTTTCAAAAGAAACTCTGGTACGTGTGGATGCCTTTTCAAATATCAGTCCGAGCGATTTGCCTTCAAGAAGTCTATGCGGAATACCGTGCTTCTTTTCATATTTCAGTTGGTCGGCAAGATTGAGAATTTCTGTGATCTCCTCCGAAGAGAGATCAAGCATTTTTAAAAGATGTTTCATTATTAAGCCTCCATTACATTTTTCAGGACTGCCAGTCCTTTGTCGATTTCGTCATAGGTGATCGTCAGCGGCGGAAGAAGTCTGAGCATATTCTTTGCCGTCAGAACGAGAAGTCCGTTTTCAACACATTTTTGTGCGATTTCCTTTGCATTGTCCTTTTCGGTTTCAATGCCTATCATCAGACCCATTCCCGTGATTTTCTTCACGTTGCCGATTTTTGCCAGTTCTTTGCGGAAATAGTCGCCCTTGCGGTTCACGTCTGCAAGGAATTCGGGGGTCGTCACTCTTGAAAGAATTTCTTTTGCTGCCGCACACGCGATCGGATTGCCGCCGAACGTTGTGCCGTGCGTTCCTGCTGTCAGTACATTGGCAGTCTTTTCATTGCAAAGACACGCACCTATTGGCACACCGCCGCCAAGACCCTTTGCGGAAGTGATCACGTCGGGAGAAACACCGTAGTTCTGATAGCAATAAACCGCTCCCGTTCTGGAAACGCCTGTCTGCACCTCGTCAACCATAAAGAGCAGATCTTTTTCTTTGCAGATCTCCGCAACAGCGTTGACAAATTCTTTAGTCAGCGGCATTACACCGCCCTCGCCCTGCACCAATTCCACAAATACGGCACAAACACTGTCATCATCGGTTTTGCGAACAAGGTCTTTTATATGATTGGCTTCCGCATACTCAAAACCCTCGGTAAAAGGGAAAAAGAAATTATGAAATACATCCTGTCCCGTTGCGGCAAGAGTGGTGACGGTTCTGCCGTGGAACGAATTGACAAGAGTAACGATTTTCTGTCTGCCCTCGCCGTATTTGTCATAACTGTATTTTCTTGCGATTTTGATGGCACACTCGTTGGCTTCCGCACCCGAATTGCAGAGAAAAACTTTATCAAAGCCCGTCAGCTCGATCAATTTTTTGGAAACCTCGGTTTGAAGCGGCGAATAATAAAGATTGGAGATATGCTGAAGTGTTGCCGCCTGTTCGGTAACGGCTTTCACCCAACCATCGTCGCAGTAGCCCAGACAGTTCACACCGATACCGCTAGTAAAGTCAATATATTCTTTTCCGTCAACATCCTTGGCAACCGCACCTTTACCGCTCACCAACGCTGTGTTGAATCTGCCGTAAGTGTGCATCATATACTGCTGTTCGTCGTTTTTTATCTGTTCAAAACTCATTGGTTGACCTCCGTTCAATAAAACATCGTTCCGATACCTTCATCGGAGAACATTTCTATCAGGATGGAGTGAGGGATCCTGCCGTCAATGATATGTGCGCGTTTGACACCGCGGCGAACGGCTTCGACACAGCACTCTATTTTCGGTATCATACCGCCCGAAATAATTCCCTCACGCTTTAATGACGGAACTTCGCTGACATTGACAACGGGGATCAGTGTGGTTTCGTCGTTTCTGTCCTTTAACAGTCCTCTGATGTCGGTCATCAGTATGAGTTTTGCGGCTTTCAGTTCTGCCGCAATCCGTGCGGCGGCAAGGTCGGCATTGATATTATAGACCGCTCCGTTATAGCCGCCTGCGATGGTGGAAATGATCGGAACATAACCGTTCTTTGTTGCGTCCTCGATCACACCGGTGTTGACCTCGGTGATCTCACCAACAAAGCCCAGATCTTCCGCAGCTGCCTTTTTCTCCGCCATAATCATACGTCCGTCCAGTCCGCAAAGTCCGATCGCTTTTCCGCTGTGCTGCTCCAAAAGCTGTACAAGGCTTTTGTTGACTTTTCCGGCAAGAACCATTTGAACAATGTCGATCGTTTCTTCATCGGTGACGCGAAGTCCGTTGATAAATTTGCTTTCTTTTCCGATTCTTTGGAGCATACCGCTGATCTCGGGGCCGCCGCCGTGAACCAGTACAACGTTAATGCCAATCAATTGTAAAAGAACGATGTCGCTCATTACCGCGTCTTTCAGCTCCTGACTGATCATCGCATTGCCGCCGTATTTAACAACGATCGTTTTTCCTGCATATTTCTGTATATAAGGAAGTGCCTGTACAAGTACCTTTGCACGATCCTGATTGGGAATATTGTGCATTTTTTCATCTCCGTAACAATTTCCGAATTTATTTTTTAAGTTCTGTAGTCACCGTTGATTTTGACATACTCATAAGTGAGATCGCAGCCGTAAGCTTCGGCACAGCCGTTTCCGTCGTTCAGCTCTATCAAAATGGTGATCTCGTCCTCGGTGAGAACCGTTTTGGCGGTTTCTTCGGAAAAGTCAATGCCTGCTCCGTTCTTGCATACGTCTATTTTTCCTGCGTCTGACGCAAAGGAAACATCTACCTTGTGAACGTCAACATCACAGCCCGAATAGCCGATCGCGCACAGCACACGTCCCCAGTTGGCGTCTGCGCCGAACATTGCGGCTTTGAGCAGACTGGAACATATTACCGATTTGGCAACGCCTTTGGCGTCATTTTCGGTTTTTGCGCCGCTGACCTGACAGATGAGGAGTTTCGTTGCCCCCTCGCCGTCCTTTGCCATTTTTTTGGAAAGCTCGCGGCAAACAGCCGTCAGCGCTTCCACAAAAGTATCATAATCCTCATTCTCACTTGTGATTTCTTTGTTTTCCGCCAGTCCCGATGCCATAACCGCCAGTGTATCATTGGTCGATGTATCGCCGTCAATGCTTATCATATTGAATGTTTTATCAGCGGCAGTTTTTACTGCTTTCTGAATCATCTCCGGAGAAATCGCCGCATCTGTTGTGATAAAACAAAGCATCGTTGCCATATTCGGGTGAATCATTCCGCTGCCCTTTGCAATACCGCCGATTTTTACGGTCTTGCCGCCTATTACGGTTTCAACGGCTACTTCTTTTTTGATTGTGTCGGTTGTCATTATTGCTTCTGCTGCATTTGAACCGCCTTCAAGATTATCACTAAGCTGTGCGGATAATTCTTTCATACCGTTGGCGATAGGCTCAATCGGCAAAACCTGACCGATCACGCCCGTTGACGCAACAATGACATCTTCGTCGGCAATACCGAGAGCGTCAGCCGTTAGTTGACACATTGTTTCGGCTTTTTCATCACCGTCTGCATTACAGGTGTTGGCGTTTCCGCTGTTGACAATGATTGCCTTTGCGTATCCGTCAGCAAGGTTCTTTTTTGTTATGGTAATCGGTGAACTTTGTACAAGATTTGTTGTATAAACCGCTGCAGCGGTACATATCCTTCCACAGAAAATCAAACCGAGGTCACGTTTTGATTTATTTTTTCTGATTCCGCAGTGAATACCCGAGGCTTTAAAGCCTTTTGCAGCCGTTACGGAACCCTCGATAAATGTATATGACATTCTTTTTATCCTCCAATTGTTTTGTTAAAATGCCGGCGGAACGATGATCAATCCCGTTGTTTCGTCAAGACCGAAGAGGAGATTCATATTTTGGATCGCCTGTCCTGCCGCACCCTTTACCATATTATCAATCGCGGAAATTGCGATAAAAGTATTGGTTCTTTCATCAAAGTGAAGCGATATATCGCAGAAGTTGGAATATTTTATATTGTGAATATCGGCATTTGCGCCGTCGGGAAGCAGTCTGATGAAAAATTCATCACGATAGAATTCTTCATAAGCGGCTCTCACCTGTTCCTTTGTAACACCGTCATTCAGACGGGCATAACAAGTGGAAATGATTCCACGGTTGACGGGAAGCAAATGCGGAACAAAAGTGATTTTGACGCTTTTGCCCGAAAGCTTGGATAAAGTCTGTTCAATTTCGGGGGTATGGCGGTGATTGGCTACTTTATAGGCGTGAAAACCTTCGTTCAGTTCGGGATAGTGATTACCCTGACTCGGCTTTCTGCCGGCACCTGTTACGCCCGACTTCGAGTCAACGATAATGCCCTCAGTGCTGACAAGACCGTTTTTGACTGCCGGTGCCAATGCAAGAGGCGCACCCGTTGTATAACAGCCGGGATTGGCGATCAATTTCTTACCCTTGATATTCTCTCTGAAAAGCTCCGGCAATCCGTAAACGGATTTTTGATGAAGGTCTTTATCCAAAAATTCGCCGTTATACCATTCTTTATATTCGTCCTCGCTTTCCAGACGGAAATCTGCACCAAGGTCGATAAAGACTTTTCCCAATGCGTCGCACTGTGCGGCAAGCTCCTGTGAAAGTCCGTGAGGCAATGCGGCAAATATCACATCGCTCTTTTCCACGACCTCATCCTGTGTTTGACACTCCATATCGCAAAGGGTTTTATAGGAAGGATAAACCTCGCTCAATTTCTTTCCCTCAAAGCTGACGGAGCTGATCGCCGTAATTTCGGCTTGGGGATGAGTCAAGAGAATACGTACCAACTCCGCGCCTGCATATCCGGTTGCTCCTATGATTCCTGCTTTTATTTTCATTTTTATTTCCTCTTTATCTTCTTATTCTATTATTTTTTTGACACGTTCTGCCTGTGCTTTGACATTTTCAGCGGCGGGACCGCCGAGCACATTTCTGCCATTTACACAATTTTCCAGTGAAATAGCTTCATATACGCCCTCATCAAAAACATCACAGATCTTTTTGTATTCATCGATCGGAAGTTCTTCCAGTGTGGTTCCCTTTTCAATACAAAGTGCCACCAGTGTTCCCGTTGCTTTGTATGCGTCACGGAAAGGAAGTCCTTTTTTAACAAGATAGTCTGCACAGTCGGTGGCATTGATAAAGCCGTTGGCTGCTGCTTTTCGCATATTTTCGGGAATAACGCGCATTGTATCAAGCATTGGTGTAAATGCCGTCAAACACATTTTGACAGTATCAACAGCGTCAAAAATTGCTTCCTTATCTTCCTGCATATCCTTGTTATAGGCAAGTGCGATTCCTTTCATCACGGTAAGAAGCGTCATCAGATCACCGAATACTCTGCCCGATTTGCCTCTTACAAGTTCGGCAATATCAGGATTCTTTTTCTGCGGCATAATGCTGGAACCTGTTGAAAATGCATCGTCAAGCTCTACAAATTTGAATTCCCACGAACACCACATTATCATTTCTTCGGAAAAACGGGAAAGGTGTACCATTATGATTGACAGAACACTGGCAAGCTCCATACAGAAATCACGGTCGGAAACACCGTCAAGACTGTTTTGGGAGATACCGGCAAATCCGAGAATCGAAGCGGTGATGGTTCTGTCGATCGGATAGGTGGTGGTTGCCAGTGCGCCGCTGCCGAGCGGCATTTCGTCCATATGGTCAAAGGCACATTCCAGTCTGTGAAGGTCACGAAGCAGCATTTCCGCATAAGCCATCAAATGATGACCGAATGTGATTGGCTGTGCTCTTTGAAGATGCGTATAGCCGGGCATTACTGCTGTGGAATACTGTTCGGCTTTACTGCATATCACAGCGATCAGTTCCTTGACCATTTTTTGAATGTTTCTGACTTCTTTTTTGAGATAAAGGCGAATATCAACCGCTACTTGGTCATTACGGCTTCTTGCGGTATGAAGCCGCTTTCCTGTCTGACCCAGACGCTGTGTCAGTTCGCCTTCAATAAACGTATGAATATCCTCCGCATTCGGGTCGATGACAAGCTTGCCGCTGTCTATATCGGCAAGGATTTTTTCAAGACCGCTGACGATCGCTTCGGATTCGCTTTTGTCTATGATACCGCACTCGCCTATCATTATGGCGTGTGCAATGCTGCCTTGTATGTCCTCTCGGTACATACGGCTGTCAAATGATATTGATGAATTGAAATCATTGGTTTTTTTGTCGATTTCTTTTGAAAAACGTCCTGCCCAAAGCTTCATTGTTTTCACTCCCGTTTCATATGATTCGATAATGGTCAGTGAACAGCGGTCATCGGCGCTAACCGCTTTCCACCAATCACTACGCTCTAAATAACAGTCGGGCGAACAATAAACGTTCATTGCTCGCCCTGACGTATTTTAAAAAATGATTACTCTTTGATGAGATTTTTCTTTGCCTGAACTTTGATCGGAAGTCCGAAAAGATTAATGAATCCTGCGGAATCCTGCTGATTGTAAACCTCATCCTCGTCGAATGTTGCAATATCGGGGTCATAGAGTGAATACGGCGATGTTACGCCTGCATCAATGATATTACCCTTGTAAAGTTTCAGCTTCACATCACCTGTTACAGTTTCCTGTGTGGAATCAACAAAGGCGGAAAGTGCCTTGCGAAGCGGTGTGTACCACTGACCGAAATAAACAAGCTCTGCAAAACGCAGACCTACTTCCTGCTTGAAGTGGTAGGTATCTCTGTCAAGTGTGATCTCCTCAAGCTTGTTGTGTGCGTGGTAAAGAATGGTGCCGCCGGGTGTTTCATAAACACCTCTGGACTTCATACCAACAAGACGGTTCTCTACGAGGTCAACGATACCAATACCGTTTTCGCCGCCGAGTTGATTCAGCTTTTTAACGAGTTCTACCGCACCGAGCTTTTCACCGTCAATCGCTACGGGAATACCTTTGTCAAACGAAATCGTTACATAAGTGGGCTTATCGGGAGCCTGCTCAGGGGAAACGCCAAGCTCAAGGAAGCCTTCCTTATTGTAAAGTGGCTCATTGGCAGGGTCTTCAAGGTCAAGACCCTCGTGGGAAATGTGCCAGATGTTCTTATCTTTTGAGTAGTTGGTTTCTCTTGTTATTTTAAGAGGAATGTTGTGTGATTCGGCATATTCGATTTCCTCATCACGTGACTTGATGTTCCACTCTCTCCAAGGAGCGATGATTTTCATATCAGGAGCGAATGCTTTAATGGCAAGCTCAAAACGAACCTGATCGTTACCCTTACCTGTGCAGCCGTGACAGATCGCGTCGGCACCCTCTGCGAGTGCGATCTCTACGATTCTCTTTGCGATGATCGGACGAGCGAATGAAGTACCGAGAAGATACTTGCTCTCATATACCGCGTCAGCCTTAATGGTCGGGAATACATAATCCTCGATGAATTCTTTGTTCAGGTCTTCGATATAGAGCTTTGAAGCGCCTGTTTTCTTTGCCTTTTCTTCCAGACCCTCCAACTCCGTGTCCTGTCCTACGTCACCGGAAACGGCGATAACCTCACAGTTATCATAGTTTTCCTTGAGCCAGGGAATAATGATCGATGTATCAAGTCCGCCCGAATAAGCGAGAACTACTTTTTTAATGTCACCCATTGTTTATTACCTCCGTAATCATTTATCTTACGTTAACTATTATACACCAAAATATACCGAAATCAAGTATTTTATGCATAATTATTCAAATATCAAAATTTTCGTCTATTTGTACATATAAAGCGGATTAAAAGATAAATAATTATATATTTTATTTTATATTTCAATTATGATTATTATTTTTATCATATATATTATCAATTTATCTTTCTTCGCACTGTGCGGAAAATCATTTTTTATACATTTATGCAAGAAATGATGTATATTTTCCGTTTCTTTTTGCCTGTCAAAAAACAGTACCGCTAAGCATAAATTTATGATATAATTAACTTTACAATCATCTATTCTGGAGGTCAAACAATATGAGCTTTAAGGAAATTGACATTAAAAATCTTGACGGAAACTTTTTTAACAAAATCGGCAAGGAATGGATGCTGATCACAGCCGGCAACGAACAGTCATTTAACACAATGACGGCAAGCTGGGGCGGTATCGGTGTGCTTTGGGGCAGCAATGTTTCCTTTGCGTTTATCCGACAAAGCCGCTATACGCTGGAATTTGTCGATAAGAACGAATATTATACACTTTCGTTCTTCGGCGGCGATAAAATGAAAGAATTATCGTTCTGCGGTACCAATTCGGGTCGTGATGTTGACAAGGTAAAAGAAACGGGTCTTATGCCTGTATTCAACGAAAATGCACCCTACTTTGAACAGGCACAATTAGTTCTGGTGTGCCGAAAAAAATATCAGCAGACAATAACTCCCGACAGCTTTATTGACAAATCACTCATCGACCGTTGGTATTCCGACAATGACTGGCACGAAATTTTTGTCGGTGAGATCGTAAAGGCAATCGTTAAAGAATGAGAAATGTACTGATAACAGGAGCGTCCCGCGGAATCGGCGCGGAAACGGCAAGACTTTTTGCGGAAAACGGCGATAATGTATATATCAACTACTGCAGCTCTGTCCAAGCCGCCGAAACCTTGCAATGGTCACTGACACAAAAGGGCTTTTCAGCGAAAACAATCAAAGCCGATGTTTCAAGTTCTGATTCCGTTCAACAAATGTTTGCCGACATTGAAAAGGACTGCGGCGGCATTGATGTTCTGGTGAACAATGCAGGAATCGCACAAATAAAACTGTTTACCGACATTACCAATGACGAATGGGATAAAATGGTCGCAACAAATTTAAGCAGCGTTTTTTATTGCTGTCGGGCGGCTCTGCCCTATATGATCCGTCAGAAATTCGGACGCATTGTCAACATTTCATCAATGTGGGGACAGGTCGGAGGCTCGTGTGAGGTGCATTATTCGGCTGTAAAAGCAGGTATTATCGGTCTGACAAAGGCACTTGCAATGGAGGAAGGTTTAAGCGGCATTACCGTCAACTGTGTTGCTCCCGGTGTGATAACGACCGATATGACAGCACATTTGACAGAGGACGATCTAAAAGCCCTGAAAGACGAAACCGCCACCGGAACGCTCGGCACTCCCTACGATATTGCACGAACCGTTCTTTTTCTTGCCGACCATCATTCCTCTTTTATTACCGGTCAGGTTTTTGGTATCAACGGAGGAAGCGTTTTATAAACCGCAACAAGTTTGTTTGGAAAATTCAAAATCCGTCTGATGTATTGTTATCATACATCAGACGGATTTTTTAGATCAATTCATTTTTAGTTGGTCGGAGATACGGGAGGAACCGGCGGTATATTGACGCTCGGAGCAGGAATAACAGGCGGATTTGAGGAAGTCGTTTTTGTGTTCAATGCGGAGATAATGCCGCAAACAAGAGAAACAACAACCACACCGACAAGAATCCAGCCTCCAACACCGATATTCAGTTCGGGATAGCTTGCGATAAAAATGTATGAGTTATCGGAAGCATTGAACTTACTGAGGAAACCGAGTGCCAAACAGCCTACGGCAATCGTATCAAGGAGCGGAACGAAAAGAAGCGAAAGCTTTGCAAGTACAGGCTTCTTCTCGCAGAACGAGTTGGTAAAAGGCTCTTTGATCAAAAGTGCAAAAGCAAACGCCAGAATAAACAGGATCCCACCGAATACGGAAAGACCGAACGCATTCATTGATGCTGTCTGATAGGAAGCCTCTGCCGCTGTTGCGGTCGAACTTGAACTGTAGGAACTATAATAGTTATAAACATCGGAGTACGAAGAAATATTGCCGTAATAAGATGACGAACCCGGTATCAAAGTATAGACAGCAACCGGACAAAGCATTATGATAAAAGCAGCGATCGCAAAAACGGTAGGAATGATTCTTGTCACAATCGAAAGAGCGCTGCGTGAGTTTTTGCCGAAAAGGAAATTTGAAAAATATTCCTTGATATAGCTGCCGAAAGTATAGGGCGGTTTCAGACTCTTGCCGCAGCTTGTACACGTTTCCGCACCGGGAACCGCCGCCGCACCGCAGCGATGACAGAAAGATGAACCCTGACCGTAATTTGTACCACAGTTGGTACACGCCGAAGAACCTTGCATTACCTCTGCACCACAGTTACGGCAGAAGCCTTTTCTTTGCGGAGCATAATACTGCTGCTGATACTGAGCGTCCTGCGGATACTGTTGGTATTGCTGATATTGTGAATCCTGCGGATATTGTGCATACTGCGGATCCTGAGGATTCTGCGGCTGGAACTGCTGTATCGGCTGATTCTGCGGATAGGGGTCGTTCGGCTGAACAAGCATACCCGGCTGAAGAACCTGCGTTTCGCCTGCATCTGCCGGCTCAGGCTCGGATTTTTCCAGATTCACACCGTTTTGTACAAATTTAAGTCCGCAGCTTGTACAAAAATCAGAGCCGGGAACTTTTTGAGCTCCGCACTGCTGACAAAAGCCCTCGCCCTCACCTCTCTTTATGCCGCACTGTGTACAAACATTATGGTCATCTGCCAATTGATGACCGCAATTCTTACAATACATTCATTTTTCCTCCTATTTTTAACATATGGAATCACTTCTCCCATTATACGATAAAATTTTTCCATAGTCAAGAATCAATTCGGAATTTATCGGAAGAAGGAGATACCCATACATTCCTCATCATTAATGATGATTGTAAGAAAAGACATTGATTTTTTATTTGCCCA
>CADCRH010000077.1 GCA_902803805.1 uncultured Ruminococcus sp. | reverse complement strand
TTTTGAATTCCATTTTGTACTCATAGGGTAATTATATCATATTTTCATACTTTGGGCAACCTTGACCCACCGTCTAAAGCCGGTGGGTCAAGGTTGCCATTTTTCAAAAATCAGGCTGAGGGCAGGCGCCACAACGGAAATCGCCTTTCTGAAAGGTTTCAGCAATGGAATAAACATTGAAGCGATGACCAGTATGGGCAGCAGTCGCCAAACCATCCTGTAAACACGGCATACTCTCCGAAAAGCGAATCGAAGCCGCTGTAAGATACATCTGTGTTAAAACCGCCGCTTCCCGTGCTGAAACCAATAAACGGAAAGAACAGGGCTATCAGCGAAACTGCCGCAGGTATCGCAACAAAATATTTTCTGACATATTCATTTTTGATCGGAAGCTTATTCAGATTCGCTTCCACGTACTCATCGCTGACATCCTGTTTCAGAATTTTCAACGTTTCCCCTGCTTTGTTTCTTAACTCATCTTTGGACACTTTAAATTCCGGCATAATAAAACCTCCTAAAATTGATTGATAGTCTTTGACTATGGCTTTATTATAGCGGTTTACTGCGACACGGGCGTGTCCGTTCAAATATTGTTTACAAAATAATTCCGGCTTAAAAAAGCACTTGTTTTTATAAATATGTTCTTGATATTTTAGCATAATTATGATAAAATATCAAGAAAGGAGGTATCATTATGAATACTATACGACCTGTTTCAGATTTAAGGAATAACTTTGCTGATATATCCAAGACTGTACACGAAACCAAACAACCTGTTTTCTTAACAAAAAATGGTTATGGCGATATGGTTGTTATGAGTATGGAAGCCTACGAAAAGTTGCAATTTGAAAGTGAGATATATTTCAAGCTTGCAGATGCCGAAAGAGAAGCTGATCTGACCAATCAACGATTTTCTTCAAAGGAGGTTTTGACAGCTATGAAAAAGGCTGCAAGAGGTGAATGATGTACCATATAGAATATTTGCCGTCAGCACTTCTTGACCTTACGGAAATTTCTGCTTATATTGGCGTAAAACTTCAAAATCCGTCAGCAGCAGATAATTTTGCGGAAAACATAATCAAAGCTGTTGATGACCTTTCCGAAATGCCCTATAAATTTTCAACTTACACTCCTATAAAACCATTAAAACACGAATACAGAAAAATTATTGTTAAGAATTATTTGATTTTTTATTGGATAGATGAAGATAAAAAACTTGTGTCTGTGGCAAGAGTTGTTTATGGCAGAAGAAATGTTGAAGAAGTTTTAGATTAAAAATATCCTGCAAATAAAAAGTGAGCGAATGATAAAAATTCGCTCACTTTTTATTTATATGATGATCAAATCATTTCGGGTGATCAACGAAACAAGCTCCGATTTTCTGTAAGTTTTAATAACAAAATTATTTTGACCGTCAAATCTGAACGTTACGGACTTTGAAAACGGCTGTTTATCCTGATATTCGGTAATGATCAGACTGGCATTGGCTTTTTTGAGTGTTTCAAACGTTGTCATAAAGCCTATGCCGCTGCCGCCCGAATCGCCGTGTGTGGTGACTCTTTCTATGCCGAGATGATTCAGCGTGTCGATCTCAAAATCGATTCCGTTATCCTTGATTGAAATTTCATAAATGTTATTCAACATTCTGATCGTCACCAGAATGGCACCCGATCGATTGTCATTCGATTCTACGGCAATGATCGCATCTTTGATATGGTCACAAAGCAATGTTTCCATATCCGTCTGAGAAATGAGGTTATTCACAAGATAATGAATCTGTTCGGACACAATCAGTTCAAAATCGATATTATGAGCCGCTGCCTTGATATACATATTTCCCAGAGCACCGTCAATCATTGTTACACCCGTAGAGGGCAGAACCTTTGAACTGATTTGTTCTTTTCTGATCAGGTCATTTCGTTCCGCAGACATTGTAAGAATTTCTTGTAACATTTTGTCTTTCTGTTCTTGGTCATCATTGTCAAGATACTGTTTGATGGTATATTCCAAAGCACTCATCAAATGATTATCCCTATGAACGATTTTCGACAGAAATTCATTTGATTTTGAAAGCTGTTCTATGTATTGTTCTTTTTCTGCAAGTTTACCTTTATAATATTCCTCTGCTTTGGCTTCCAATCTTTTTCTGTAGTGCATAGTAATACTTCTTTTTATCCAAAGAATAAGACCTATTGCAGCAATGAAAAGACCTATTACCATTATTGTTAATGTAACCTTTGATGTATATTCATTACCCATATTTCTAAAAAAGAATATTACTATGATACCTGATATTATTAATCCTAATCCTAAATTGTCTTTTTTCTCAAAAAATAAAAAACCATTTCTAAAACGTTTTATTTTCATAAATACAATACTTAGGATAATTTGCAATATTACTAATAAAATTTTTTCTATTGTTAGTACTTCTATAAATCCAAATAATCCAAATATGAATCCAATTATAAAAATAGAAAATACTCTAATACCATAGGAAATTCCAATAGAAATGATACTTATTGTAAAAATATTACTATGTTTCTTTTTGTCTGTTACTATAAGAGATATAACAGTTACTATAATGAATAGTATTTGTGAGTAAGAAAAATTATACTGATTCAATGTAGAAATAACTGCTGACAACATAATAGAAATTAACAATAATAATAAAATAGATTTTTTATTGATTTTTAATTTAAGAGCCTTTATAAAAACATATACTGAAATAGAATATGTAGTTAAACTAAATATAAAATATTGAAACCACTGTATATTCAAAGATAAATTATTAAAATACAAATAATCACTCCTTAGTTGCCTACATATTATATCATATTTCAAGCAAAAATAAAGCGTCATCAGTAACGATGACGCTTTAAAGATATTATATCAGGTACCAAATAATCTAAACAAGTTAAGAATATGATCCCACCAACCCCACATAAATACTGCCTCCTTTGCATTAATTTTGTTAATACAAGGATAGCAATTTTTAGTGAAATTATTTATTTTTCTATGTGATTTGTTTTTGTAGAAAAATGTAGAAATATATTCGGGCAAATAAAAAAGCCACAGTATTCAAACTGTGACTGTTGCGTTAAATATTCTTTTTTACCTTATCGGCGTAATAATAGATGAATTCCGTGATGGTCGGTACGCCCTTTTTCGGATTGATGTATGCCGTATAATATTTTTCCAAAGTGTCTATATCCGTATTCCGCCACGCGTGATTGATCGCCGTCTGCATTGCCCGTTCCACACTGGCGTCGGTTTTGGAGTAGTTCTTTGCGATGATCGTACAGAGGTTGACTGTGCGCTGACTGCACGTCATTTCTATCGCATCCTGAAGATAATTTCTCCCCTTGAGCTTAGAGCTGATTCCAATTAAATCCAACTCCACGGAAATTTTATCTTTTAATTTTTGACTGTATTCCAGCCCCGCCTGAAGCTGTGAAGAGGCTGCCTTGTTCTGTTGATCCTCTTCCAATCCCAACCCTGTATCAATAAAACTGACAAGCGTTCCCAACACCATTTTAACACTGTAGTCGGACTGATTTTTCGTCATCACAAAATCCGCACCGAGATTCCTTGCAATATTGTGTGTTACTGTACTGATATTGTTGGTAACGACCAGTATGTACGGCTTTTTGGGCAAACCTAATCCCGAAAGCTCTTTTAAAAACGAAATGCCGTTGCCATAACCCTTGTGCAGTTCCAGATCCAGTATCACGGCAGAAGGATTGTATTCCCTGACCATACTGACTCCCGTTTCCGAATTGTTGGTCGTACCTATCAAAAACAGACTTTCATAATCCTTGACAACGGTTTCATACTCTCTGCAAATGCTTTCTTCATCTTCAATAACAATAAAATCCACTCTTCTTGGCATATTCATCTCCTCCGACTTACATTATACTACAAAAACCAACATAAACCAATAAAAAATTACATTTTTAGGAAATAAAAGTAATTTTTTTCTTTGATTTTCGACTTTATAATAAAAACAGCATACAATAAAGTTGAGGTTTTGATGTTGAACATTGCCATTTGCGATAATGAACCGCATTTTATCGATACCCTTTCCCATCTTATTTTGGAAAATATCGGAAAAAGTTTAAATGTACTTGATAAATTTTCCGTTACCGATGATTTGCTGAACTCACAGCAAAAATATGATCTGATATTTTTAGACACTAATCTATCTAAACGGAAAGGAATACAAACTGCTTTATGCTATGACCGAACAGATACTTTGATTGTTTTTACCGGAAATGAGGACGAATTTATCTATGACGTGATCAATTCAACGAATGTGTTCGGTTTTATCAGAAAGAATAAAATGGTTCAGGATTTCAACTATGTGATTCAAAAATTTCTGCAAAATGAACAGAGAACCAAATTTTTGCCCGTAAAAATCAATCAGAAAGTATATAATATCCGATATTTTGATATTGTTTATATCGAAAAATCCCTTAACTATGTCACAATTCATACCACAACCACCAGCTACAGCCCCAGAATGTCAATGGTCAGGCTGAACGAAACATTAAGCCCCTATGGTTTTGTCAGACCACATACAGGTTATATTGTTAATCTTGATTATGTTTCTTCCTTTCAGCCAAACGCACTGGTGCTTCATAACGAAAAAATTATTCCGATCAGCAGAAAGAATCTCAGAAAGGTCAAAAATGAATTCATCAAACGAAGCGAATTCATTAACCGAAAAAAATATGTGGGATTCTAAAAAAATCATTTCATCCTCCCATACGTAAAGGTTCAACCAACAGTTACGTTTCAAATGTCACAGCTTACCTTAAACAGACTGTGGCATTTTTCTTTTTATCATTCAGCAAACATATAAAATAGCTATTATTTTTATATCAAACAAAAGGCAATTGTTTCTTTTGCCGATTTTTCAGGCACTTTCTTGACACAAGAATTTTTATAATGCTATAATACACTTGTAAATTAAATATTAATGAATGCATAACGACACAAGTAGTA
>CADCRH010000076.1 GCA_902803805.1 uncultured Ruminococcus sp. | reverse complement strand
TCGCTGCACCTCCATTAAAGAACTTCGGGAGCAAGGCTGAGAATCTTCATATAATCTTTATCACGAAGCTCTCTTGCTACCGGTCCGAATATACGGGTTCCTCTCGGGTTCTTATCGTCCTTGATGATGACGGCTGCATTTTCATCGAATCTGATGTATGTTCCGTCCTCACGGCGTACGCCTCTTGCCGAGCGTACAATAACCGCCTTCACTACGTCGCCTTTTTTAACAACGCCGCCGGGTGCTGCTTTTTTAACGGAAGCAACCACAACGTCGCCTATATTTGCGTACCTCCTGCCGGTACCACCGAGAACACGAATGCACATAAGCTCCTTTGCTCCGGTATTGTCGGCAACTTTGAGGTAGGTCTGCTGCTGTATCACAGTGCGTTCCTCCTTTTTGATATAAATGCTAAATATTGATGATTATTTAGCCTTTTCGATAATCTCTACAAGACGCCATCTCTTATCCTTTGAGAGAGGACGAGTTTCCATAATACGTACTCTGTCGCCAACGTTGCACTCGTTGTTTTCATCGTGAACCTTGAGTCTGATTGTACGCTTAATGATTTTGTTGTAAAGCGGGTGCTTTACACTGTTTTCGATAGCAACGACAGCTGTTTTGTCCATCTTGTTGCTTACTACCTTACCGACATTTGTCTTTCTAAGATTTCTTTCACTCACAGTGCGTATCCTCCTTCCCCTTATGCGTCAGCCTTTTCGGAAAGCTCATTCTGGCGAATAATTGTCTGTACTCTTGCAATGTCTTTCTTTACTGCCGAAATACGCATTGGGTTGTCGAGCTGGTTGATTGCAAGCTGAAAGCGAAGGTTGAAAAGTTCCTCTTTGAGGCTCTGAAGCTTTGTTTCAAGCTCAGCCGATGTCAGTTCTCTGAGTTCTGAAGTCTTCATTATGCGTCAACCTCCGTTTCTTCCTTAGTTACAAACTTTGTCTTGATAGGCAGCTTGTTGGCAGCAAGACGAAGTGCCTCTCTTGCTGTTGCTTCCGGTACGCCTGCAAGCTCAAACATTACTCTGCCGGGCTTTACAACTGCTACCCAGAACTCAGGAGAACCTTTACCGGAACCCATTCGTACTTCAGCAGGTTTCTTTGTTACAGGCTTGTCAGGGAAGATCTTGATCCAAACCTTACCGAATCTTTTGCAGTAACGTGTCATTGCAACACGGGCTGCCTCGATCTGGTTAGCGGTGATCCAAGCAGGCTCCAGTGCCTGAAGACCATACTCACCGTATGTTACCTTATTGCCGCGGAGCGCCTTACCTGTCATACGACCTCTGTGAACTCTGCGGTATTTTACTCTTTTAGGCATTAACATAATTATTTGCTGCCTCCTTCCTTGCGAGGCTTGCGGTTGTCGTGGAGAACCTCACCCTTGTAAAGCCAAACTTTTACGCCGACAATACCGTAGGTGGTAGCTGCTTCCGCAAAACCGTAATCAATGTCTGCTCTGAGTGTCTGAAGCGGAATGGTACCCTCGTGGTACTGTTCCGATCTTGCGATCTCGGCACCGCCAAGACGACCCGAACACATAATCTTAATTCCTTTTGCGTTGAACTTCATTGCACGGCCGATGGACTGTTTCATCGCACGACGGAATGAAATTCTCTTTTCGAGCTGCTGTGCAACGTTTTCAGCAACGAGCTGTGCGTTGATGTCGGGGTTCTTAACCTCTACAATATTGATTGCTACGGGCTTGCCGAGCAGCTTTTCGCACTGAAGACGAAGCTTTTCGATTTCGCTGCCGCCCTTACCGATTACCATACCGGGCTTTGCACAGTGAATATGGATTCTTACCTTTGAAGCGTCACGTTCAATCTCGATCTTCGGAACGCCTGCGGGGTAAAGCTGTTTTTTAAGAGTCTTACGGAGGTTGTAGTCCTCAACGAGCGTATCGCCGAAGTCCTTATCACTTACAAACCAACGTGAGTCCCAATTTTTGATAACACCGACACGAAGACCGTGCGGATTTACTTTCTGGCCCATTCGTTTACCTCCTCACGATTATTCTTTCTCTTTGAGCACAAGAGTAATGTGTGATGTTTTCTTGTCGATTCTGTATGCACGGCCCTGTGCTCTCGGACGAATTCTCTTGAGGATAGGACCCTGACCAACGTAGCACTCTGCAACGTAAAGTCTGTTAACATCCATATTGTGGTTGTTCTCTGCATTAGCCATTGCTGACTTAAGAAGTTTTTCTAAATCCTCACAAGCAGCCTTCGGGGTGTGCTGGAGAACTGCCAATGCGTAATCGCAAGGCTGATTTCTGATAAGGTCGAGAACGATCTTGACCTTACGGGGAGAAATACGGGCGTATTTAAGTTCTGCCCTTGCTTCCATTGTTCATACACTCCTTTCGGCTATTACTTTGATGTTTTGGAACCGGCGTGACCTTTGAAGGTTCTGGTCGGAGCAAACTCGCCGAGCTTGTGTCCTACCATATCCTCGGTTACATAAACCGGTACGTGCTTGCGGCCGTCGTGAACCGCAAATGTATGTCCTACGAAATCCGGGAAGATCGTGGAAGATCTGCTCCAAGTCTTGAGGATCTTCTTTTCGCCGGCTTCGTTCATCTGCTGAACCCTTTTAAGCAGCACAGGCTGTACATAAGGGCCTTTTTTAATGCTTCTGCTCATAGTTGAAAGCTCCTTTCTGTATGCCTACGATTACTTGCCGTTTCTGCGCTTAATGATAAGCTTATCCGAACGGGTATTCTTTCTTGTCTTATAACCGAGTGCCGGTTTACCCCAAGGAGTAACAGGACCGGGACGACCAACAGGGGACTTACCCTCACCACCGCCGTGCGGATGGTCGTTCGGGTTCATTACGGAACCTCTTACGGTCGGACGCCAACCCATATGACGTTTACGGCCTGCTTTACCGATCTTCACGTTTTCGTGGTCGATATTGCCAACCTGACCGATAGTAGCCATACAGTTTTCGGGAACGTTGCGAAGTTCGCCCGAAGGAAGTCTTAACAGTGCAAGGTGGTTTTCCTTTGCCATCAGCTGAGCCATATTGCCGGCGCTTCTTACGAGCTGAGCGCCCTTGCCGGGATAAAGCTCAATGTTGTGGATAAAGGTACCGACAGGGATATTTATGAGCGGAAGTGCATTGCCGGGCTTAATATCTGCATTGGGACCTGCCACAACTGTGTCGCCTACTTTAAGACCTACCGGAGCGATGATGTAGCTCTTTGTTCCGTCTGTATATTCAATGAGTGCGATGTGAGCCGAACGGTTCGGATCGTACTCCAGTGTTTTAACCGTTGCTTCTACGTCAAACTTCTGACGCTTGAAGTCGATGAGTCTGTACTTATTGCGGTTGCCGCCGCCTCTGTGACGAACGGTGATTCTGCCGTAGCTGTTACGGCCTGACTTTTTGTTGAGCGGAGCGAGAAGACTCTTTTCCGGATCAACCTTTGAAAGAACCGAGTAATCGGTAACCGACATATTACGTCTTGCAGGACTGGTCGGTTTATAATTCTTGATTGCCATTTATTTCACTCTCCTTATGACAGCTTTGCGGAGAACGGCACATTCTCCATTCATTCTGCCTGTCTTTGCCGGTAAAGTTCTGATCTTACATCATACCCTCAAAGAACTCTATTGTTTTGCTGTCCTCTGTGAGGGTAACATAAGCCTTTTTCCACGAAGGAGTGTAGCCCTGTGTTCTGCCCTGACGGCGAAGACGGCCTCTGACGCTGACGGTGTTTACCTTGGAAACCTTCACGCCGAAGATTTCTTCAACAGCCTTAGCGATTTGAATTTTTGTTGCTTTCTTGGCAACCTTGAAGGTATATTTCTTTTGTGTTGCAACGCCTGTCATCGTTTTTTCTGTAATGATTGGCTTTACGATAATGTCGCGGGATGTCATACATATACCTCCTCGATTTTGCTGATGGCATCTTTAACGATAATGAGCTTATCAGCGTTAACGATGTCATAAACGTTCAGTGTATTTACCTGAGCGGTCTTTACGCCCGGGATATTTCTTGCCGAGTTGATAACCTTCTTGTCAACTTCGGGAAGAACGATCAGTGCTTTTTTATCTGCACCGATTGCCTTGAGTGCTTCAGCAATCTTCTTTGTCTTGTATTCGTCAAGAGCGAGCTTGTCCAGTACGATAAGCTGGCTGTCTTTGAACTTGCTAGAGAAAGCGGACTTGATGGCAAGTCTTTTTACTTTCTTGTTGACAGTAAATCTGTAGCTTCTGGGCTTCGGAGCGAATACCACGCCGCCGTGTGTCCACTGCGGAGCTCTTGTCGAGCCCTGTCTTGCGTGACCTGTACCCTTCTGCTTCCAAGGCTTTCTGCCGCCGCCTCTGACCTCTGAACGGGTAAGAGCGGACTGTGTACCCTGACGATTGTTTGCCAGATAGTTAACAACCAACTGGTGCATTACAACCGTATTGGGTTCTATACCGAAAACAGCATCCGAAAGTTCGGTTTCGCCGACTTTCTTGCCTGTTATATCGAGAACTTCTATATTAGGCATTGAAATTCCTCCTTCCCTTACGCCTTAACGCTGTCACGAATTACTACGATTCCGCCGTTAGGACCCGGAACGGCACCCTTGATAGCGATGAGGTTGTTTTCCGCGTCGATCTTCACGATGGTAAGATTCTGAACGGTAACTCTCTCTGCACCGAGGTGACCTGCCATTTTCTTGCCCTTCCATACTCTTGACGGAGTCGAACAAGCGCCCATTGAACCGCCGTGACGTGCAACAGGACCCGAACCATGAGTTTCTTTAAGACGCTGGAAGTTCCAACGCTTGATAACGCCGGCATATCCCTTACCTTTGCTCTTGCCTGTAACGTCGATCTTGTCGCCCTCGGCAAAAGTATCGGCTTTGATGATGTCGCCGACCTTGTAAGAATCGAGATTTTCCACTCTGAATTCACGAAGTGTGCTTTTCGGAGCAACGTCAGCTTTCTTGAAGTGACCGAGCAGAGGCTTTGTGATGTTCACGGGATCGTTTTTGAACTTGTCGCTGCGAACTCTTTTGCCTTTGCCTGTTCCGTTCTGAACCTTGAGCTTGATGTCGCCGTAGCCCAGCTGAACAGCTTCGTAACCGTCATTTTCAACTGTTTTGATCTGGCTTACCACACAGGGACCAGCTTCAACAACAGTAACAGGGAGAACGTTTCCCTTTGCATCGAAGATCTGTGTCATACCGATCTTTTTACCGATGATTGCTTTCTGCATTGTAGTTTCCTCCTTGATAGGTTATTGGTTGGCATTTCACCAACGTGACCCCGGCTGCTTGTAGGTTGAATCAGAGTTTGATCTCAATTTCAACACCAGCAGGGAGTTCGAGTCCTGTAAGAGCTTCCACGGTCTTGTTGGAAGGTCTTAGGATGTCGATAAGTCTTTTGTGAGTTCTTGTTTCAAACTGCTCACGGCTGTCCTTATACTTATGAACAGCACGAAGGATCGTAACGACCTGCTTTTCTGTAGGGAGCGGTACGGGGCCCGAAACTCTTGCGCCTGTACGCTTAGCGGTTGCAACGATCTTTTCAGCTGACTGATCAACCAACTGATGATCATAACCCTTAATTCTTATCCTGATTTTTTCCTTGACTGCCACGGTTAATCGCCTCCTTATTGTAGTTGGCGGGCGTTTTCATTTCCTTTCCACCCCTCCGGGTGTTTCGTGTGTTTTCATTTAAAAACCGGATCTGCAATCTTTACAATAATGCACAATCCGGGTCAAGGTTATGAAAAAGTCAGAGCACGGTTACACACAATACGGCAGGCAACTCTGTATCAAAAGCCGCAAGGTATCATCAATGCTCAAATAATATTTCTTTCGCCCGGTTTAAAATCGGACATACTCCGCGGAAAAACCGACCATACCGGCCGCAACCTCCCGCATCATCGCATATCTGTCGCAGTCACGCTTAATTATAATACCATAGACCCCCTTATTTTGCAAGTTTTTTCTTTGTTAATTTTAGTAGAAATTTTTCTTTATTTTTTGTATGTTTTGCTGCTTGTTTTTATCAAATATACATATCGACCTTATCAATTTCGGTTTTATGACAAGATGTTTCTTGTCAATATCAACAAAGAGGGCTGCCGCGCTTTTCTAAGAGCCTGTTTAATATCTGTGCCGTGCGGTGCTAAGATTTTAAACAGGCTCTTAAACAGGTTCTAATACAGCAACCCCCTTTTGTTGAATACGATACGATCCCTGCGGCATACACTTTTATTCTGTCACTACTTCTCCGAGAACCTTTCCGATCGGATCACGGATCACAAGGTCGGCATTTTTGTCAAAGGAGGTTTCCGATTTGTTCAGCAATACAATTTTACTGCCCCCGAAATACCGCAGAAATCCTGCCGCAGGGTAAACATTCAGTGACGTTCCGCCGATGATCAGCACATCGGCATTGGCGATCGCATTAACAGCTCCGGAAACAACACTGTCATCCAGTCCTTCCTCATAAAGAACGACATCGGGCTTGATGATCCCTCCGCAGGTGCATTTTGGGATTCCCGTTGTTTCGGTAATTGCCGTGATACCGTGAAATTGATGACATTTCATACAGTAGTTGCGCATTACAGAACCGTGCAGCTCATAGACGGTTTTACTGCCTGCTGTCTGGTGAAGTCCGTCGATATTCTGAGTAACCACTGCTTTCAGCTTGCCTTGCTGTTCGAGTTTTGCAAGGACAATATGCGCTTTGTTCGGTTTTGCCGTCAGACATATCATCTTGTCGCGGTAAAAATCATAAAAATCCGCCGTATGAGTCATAAAAAAACTGTGGCTCAGAATCGTTTCGGGAGGAAATTTGTACTTTTGATTATATAAGCCGTCAACACTTCTGAAATCGGGGATTCCGCTTTCGGTTGAAACGCCCGCACCGCCGAAAAATACAATATTGTTACTGCTGTCAATGATCTTACGCAATTGTTCATACATAAAAATCTTCCTTTCCCGTTTGGCAATAAAATCATAGTATTTACCTATGATTAATGAATTTTGTTTATTGACAAGCACTCTGTCCGATAATATAATAAGAATAAAGAATCTTTGATAAAGGGCGATATTTATGAAAATTTCAACAAAGGGAAGATATGCACTCCGCGTCATTGTTGACCTCGCATCATCAGACCCCGACAAATACACATCCATCAAAACCATCTCTCAGCGTCAGAAAATTTCCGAAAAATATTTGGAACAAATCATTTCGGCTCTGAACAAAGCCGGACTTGTCCACAGCGTCAGAGGCGCTCAGGGCGGCTACAAGCTGACAAAAAAACCGTCCGAATATACCGTTGGTGAGATTCTCCGCAGTATGGAAGGAAGTCTTGCCCCCGTTTCCTGTTTGGAGGACGAAGAAAACCAATGCCCCTATTGCAGCGATTGTGTATCTTTATATGTTTGGGAACGTATCTATAAAGCTGTCAACAATGTTGTCGATTCCATCACCGTCCAGGACATCCTCGACCACCAAAACGAAATCTACTCCAACAACTGCAACATCTGAATTTAATTCATAATGCATAATTCATAATTGCCCTGCGGGGGATTTTTGAGAAGTTCCGCAGCCGTAAGCAGCAGGAATAGGATTTTATTTTTGATTCATCATTCTTTATATTTTAGTTGATCGACAGTCCAGCCGTCAAGGATATGACACATATCGGCGGCTGTTTTTTTCGCGCCTTCAAGGTCTTGTGCCAGATAATTGCCGCATTGGATTCGGGTCGCACCAGGAATTTCCCCCTCAAAATCGGCAATATATTTCATACTGTCACGGACAAGCTGAATGGCAAGTTCAGGCGAAATATTATCCCGTACAATGAAATAAAATCCTGTGCGGCAGCCCATCGGTCCCACATAAATAATACTGTCGCTGTATGCCGTATTTCGGACATAGGTAGCAAAAATATGCTCGATCGTATGCATTTCGTTATCGTTGAGATAGTCGCCGCCGTTGGGAATTTTCATACGAATGTCATAGGTAACGGCGTCACCGTCGATTCGTGAAGTATAAATTCCTTTTTGCAGTAAATCGTGATTGACTGTAAAGCTTGCAATTGTTTTCATAATGATCACCACATTCAAAAAATTAACGGACACAGTGTTGATGTCACTGTGTCCATTATAATCCATATTCTGCAATATATCAATGCATTATGATGATTTACTTTCGTCTTTATCCGTTGTGCTGCTGGCTGCGGATGTTTCTGTTTCTTCCGAACTTTCAGTGCTCTGGAAGACAGCGATCGTGTTAAGATAGTCGTCGTCAAACTCAACCGTATATTTTTCTTTCAGCTTTTCATATTCCTCATTATAGCTTTGACTGCGAAGTGCGGAATCAACGGCTACTTTCCACGCCTTGTCACTGTCGCCTACGAAATACATAACATGATAGCCATAGGATGTTTTGACGATACCTGTATCACCTGTTTTTCTTGACTTGTCGAATACCCAATCGTTGAACTCCGTGACCATCTGACCTTCTGTAACGTTCTTGTAAAGACCGCCGTTGCTTGACGAGCCTGTATCGGTGCTGTATTTCTTGGCAAGCTCTGCAAAAGAATCCTCTGTTGCTTCGCCCTCTTTCCATTCCTTATATATCTCGTCAGCCTTTGCCTTTGCTTTTTCCTCCGAACCATAGGTATCGGATGTAAAAAGAATATGTCTAACATTCTTGTTAACGGTTTCGTCACGGTATGACGGTTTGATCATCATAATAACGGTATAGGCATCTGTACCCTCTATCACATAGGTTTCATTTGCCTTTCGTCCGTCGGCAAAGACCCATTGACCGGCTTCCGAGGTCACTTCATAGCTGTACTTAGTAGTCAGAGCCGCTTCCACCTGTGTTTTCAGCGCTTCATCAAACGCTTCCTGTGATACAGAGCTTTCGGAGGATTCTCCGTCGGATGATACCTGAACAAGACTTGGATTATCTTTCAGATACTTGGTGATATAAGCTTCAAATTCCTCTCTTGTTTTGCACTTTGCAAGGTCATCGGCATATGCCTTTGCTTTCTGCTTGTCCTCCTCGTTGACAGAGGATTCAGAGGAATCGGAGCCAAAGCTGAAATTGAAAGTCAAAAAGTCCGCATACAAATAACTGGTCTTATTGTCGTTGTAATAGCTTTCATACTGTTCGTCGGTGTACGTATATCCGTTATAAAGCTGATTATAGTACTTCTGTGCGAGTGTGGTAAGCTTCAGAGACTCTTTTACGTCATTTTCGGTGACGCCGCTGCCGTAGTATTCCGCTACATATTCGTCAACGGTTTTGCTGTTGGCGGAAGCGGTTGACTCCAACGAGGAGATCGACGAATTCACTGTTTCCATATCGGTTTCGTCAAGCTCAACACCTGCCGCTTTGGCAGCCTCTGCCATAATGAGAGTCTGCTGGATATACTGCTTCGTCATTTCCATAAAATAGTCATACCACGTCTGACCGCTGTCCTCATCATAATACTGGTCTTTCAGGCTCTTGCTTGAATCAAAACCGTAATAGCTGAGATAGGTTCCGTAATAGCTTAAATAGCTCTGATAATTATAATTAAAAAGATACATCATAATCGGCAGCGTAATATTATAGCTCTGTGATTTCACGGCAATATTATCTTCGAATTTTGATTTCACTTCGCTCGGCTGTGCGCTTTCATCTACCGAACCATCTTTTGATTTTGTGCTTGCCTGTGATGAGGTCGAGGACTCGCTTCCTTCCTTCTGGAACAGGTTACAGCCCGACATCGTCACCGATGACACTGCCATTACTGCGGCTACCGCACATATAAATATACGTTTTTTGAGTGAATTATGATTTGACATTTTCAATCTCCTTCCAAATCGATCAATGATCCGAACTTCAACACGACAGGCAAAATCCGAATATTGAATACCATAAAAAGAATACTAATATTAATGATACCAAAAAACAGATAAATACACAACAGTTTTAAGGCAAAAAATTTTATTTTGTTCGATCCATCACGATTTTGCTTGACTTTTTTTACAGTTCGGATAAAATTATAGATAATATATCATACATATATTGAAATAAGCTTTAAATTTACGGAGTTTTTAAGATGAAAAATAAAATTGTCACAATCAAACGCTATCAATGCGGACAGGAAGATTTTTCTTTCAAAGAATTGTTTCGCAATTCTGATAATGAAACGGAAACATTGCCGATCAATGTATTTCTGATCGAACACAGAAAATTCGGAAATATACTGATCAATACAGGCTGTTCCCATCTTTTGAAGAAAAATCCCATTCAATACTCAAAGCTTAAAACACAGCGCAAAATTTCCTTTCGGGAAGCCGACGAGATAACGGAGCAGCTTTCCAACGAAAAGATGGATCCCGTCTGTATCAAGAAAGTTCTTTTAACGCACTGTGACCCCGAATGCTGCGGTGCCCTGCCGCTGCTGCCGAAATATGAAATTATCTCCACGGCACAGGTTTTATGTGTTTTAGCGCTGGCACAGTCCTCCGATGGTGTAATGAAAAGCACTCTGCCCGAAAAAAATGTTCCGAGATCGGCAACGGGGATTTTTAAAGGTGATACCGTTCTGCGCCGTTATTTCAAATGGGTCTACAATGTTTTGGGTGACGGTTCCGTACTGGCAGTTGACCTGAGCGGTCACGCAAAGGCAATGACAGGGTTTTATCTGCCCGAAAAAAATATTCTTTTTGCCGCCGACTCTGCCATTGACGAGCGTGTACTTGACCAAGACCTGATTCCGAGCGACAAGCTTTTACAGCTTCAATATGATGCTGACGACTACATTTCAAACATTATTACCCTTCGCCGTTTTCACAGAGAAAATCCCGACATAAAAATGATTTTTTCGCACTCAAAAGATTTTGACATTGATAACGAATAACACCGACAGCAAAATCCGTCCGATGTATCGATTACAGATACATCGGACGGATTTTTATGATATTACATTCTAAGTAAACGAAGCCTACCGACCAACGGAAGGTCTTTGACTTTGCCCGCTTTTATGTCACGATAACCCGTAATAAACAGGAAAATAGGGATTGCATAGCAGATCGCAAAGAAGATAAGGTCAAGAACATAGCCCATAAATTTCAGTCTTGTACCGCCGCCGGGATTGGTTATATCTTCGATATATTCCGTGCAGGCGATTCCGACAATTCCCGAAAACATCAGGAAAAGCAGGGTTGACGCTACCAGAATGATGAGCATTAAAAGTCCCTGATTGGCATAGAAGCGTCCCACTCTTGACTCCTTTTTGAATGCCATCGGTACCCAGAAGGTAATACCAAGGCACGAGATCATCGAGATTTTGCTTGTTTCCTGAATATCGCTTCTGTCATATTCAAGTGTATGGTCTTTGGTGTTCAAGATCATATCACGGTACATCGCGATATATCCTTTCAGATTTTCGGGTTTCTCCGGTTCTTCTTCCTCCTGTTCGGGTTCCTCTTTTTTCTCGAATTTAAAGTTTTTGGAATCCTCATAAGGATTTTTTGCTTCCTCCGCCTTGATTTTTTCAAGAGCGTCCATTTCTTCGGCAGGCTCCTCGGTCTTGTTTTGTTCCTCATAGGGAACGGATTCATTCACCGTTACCTGCTGGGCAGCATCAGACACATTGTTTTGAATAGGCTGCGGCTCAGCATATTGCTGACTGTAATCCTGTTGTTGGTACTGCTGATTATCGTAGTTATCCTGATACTGTTCGCTGTACTGCTGGTTATCATAGTTATCCTGATATTGTCCGCCGTACTGCTGATTATCATAGTTATCCTGATATTGTCCGCCGTACTGCTGATCATCATAGTTATCCTGATATTGTCCGCC
>CADCRH010000075.1 GCA_902803805.1 uncultured Ruminococcus sp. | reverse complement strand
CGGGTAACAGGACTTGAACCTGCACCTCCTTGCGAAGACTAGCACCTGAAGCTAGCGCGTCTGCCAATTCCGCCATACCCGCATATCACGGACACCAGATTTCCGACTGCTTGATTATTATAGCAAACGACAGTTTATTTGTCAAGCAAAAATTTAAAAAAATTATAAAAAATTTTTTTATCATCAAAATAACCTGTTATTTTGATAAAATGACAATGAATATGTCAATTGTGAATAATAAATTGTTCCATTTACGGGATAAAATAAGTTAATAATTCTTTTTCAGAAAAAAATGGGTTGGAATATATGATATAATGGCATATAAATTTTTAAATAAAGGATTGAATAAAATGACATTTAAAGAAATTTATCAGACTGTCAAAACCATCTTTCTTCAAAAGGATATATCAAAAATCGATTCGGACTTTTCGGCAATTGTGCACATCACAGGCAAAGAGGACGGATATATATACATTGCCTATATTGGCGGCGAGAAGATCATTGAACCCGTAAAGCACGACAGCGCCAATATTTTTGTCATTATGTCCGATGATACCTTTGAAAAGGTTTACAAGCGCCAGCTTGACCCGTTCAAGGCATTCACCACAGGAAAAATCAAAGCCAAAGGGAATGTATTCCTTGCGATGTCACTTTTCAAAAAGCTGAAAAGCAAATAAGTTTCGTTTTGTTTTCTTTTGCGACAAACTCTCTTAAATGTCTAATGACATATATTTTTTATTATTTTAAACTATATGTTGAAGATTAATATTAATGAATCGGAGATGATGAAATGTCAGCTTTCAGTATGGACGAATTCTATCGCGGAGCGTCGGTGAATGCGTATAAGTATTTCGGGGCGCACCCTGTCACCGAAAATGATGAGGGGGTCATATTCAGAGTTTATGCTCCTGCGGCTTATCAGGTGGAAGTGATCGGTGATTTTAACGGTTGGAACGGCTGGAATCATAAGATGAACAAGAACAGCAACGGTGTTTTTGAGATTGCCGTTCCGGAAGCAAGGGTAGGACAGCTCTATAAATTCAGAGTGTATCAACAGGGCGGAAATGTAGTTGATAAAGCCGATCCGTATGCTTTTCACAGTGAATTAAGACCTAACACAGCGTCGATTATCACACGTATTGAAAATACATATTCGTTCGCTGACGCAAAATGGATGAAAACACGTACCAAGTGTTTTGATAAGCCAATGAATATTTATGAAATGCATATGGGCTCGTGGCGCAGACCGAAGGGCAAAACCGAAGCAGACGGCGGTGCTCAGTGGTTCAGATATGATGAGGTTGCTTACGACCTTGTGAAGTACCTGAAAAAAAATCACTATACTCACGTTGAGGTAATGCCTCTTGCGGAATTCCCGTTTGACGGTTCCTGGGGCTATCAGGTATCGCAGTACTACAGTGCAACATCACGCTACGGCACACCCGAACAACTGATGAAGTTTGTCGATATATGCCATAAAAATAATATTGGTGTGATCATTGACTTTGCTTTTGTTCATTTTGTAAAGGATAACTATTCGCTCGGTAACTTTGACGGTACGTCGCTTTATGAATATCCGCCGTCAGACGTGGGACAGAGCGAATGGGGCTCGTATAACTTCAATCTTTCCAAGGGGGAAGTTCAGAGCTATCTGCTTTCCTGTGCGGCATTCTGGCTTGGCATCTATCATTTTGACGGTATTCGTATGGACGCAATTAATAATGCCATTTATTGGATGGGTAATAAAGACCGCGGTGTCAACGACCGTTCGGTGGCTTTCTTCAAGCGTATGAATCAGCGTCTGAATGCGGAATTTGATAATATTATGCTGATCGCGGAGGATTCCTCGGACTATCCCGGCGTAACCGCACCTGTTGAAAAGGGCGGTTTGGGCTTTGACTATAAATGGGATATGGGTTGGATGAACGATACACTTGAGTATTTTAAGATCGACCCGCTTTTCCGCAGAGGCAGCCATAACAAGATCAACTGGTCGATGGCGTACTTTTATTTTGAAAGATTTATTCTTCCGCTTTCGCACGATGAAGTTGTACACGGCAAAGCAACGATCGTACAGAAGATGTGGGGCAGTGACTATGAGAATAAATTTGCACAGGTTCGCACACTTTATACTTATATGATGACACACCCCGGCAAAAAACTGAACTTTATGGGCAATGAGATCGGTATGTTCAGAGAGTGGGATGAAACCAAAGAAGTTGACTGGTTCTTGGTTGACGAATATCCGATGCATAAAGCATTCCAAAGTTTCATCAAAGACCTGAATACGCTTGTCACACAGAACGCTGCGTTTTATGAAAAGGACTTTGAGCCTGACGGATTCCTTTGGATCGACGCTGACAATGCCGACCAGAATGTATATTCCTATTATCGTATAACTGACAATCAAAAATATATTGTTGTTTGCAATATGTCACCCGTCAAGAGAGAGAATTTCAGAGTTGCTTTGAAAGACAGTTGTACACTGAAAGAGGTTCTGAACTCCGATGCGAAGCAGTACGGCGGTACAGGTGTAACGAATCCGAATAAAATCAAGTCCGAGCCTGTACGTTTCAATCAGTTTGAGAATTCTGCTTATATCACACTTCCTCCTTTTGGCACTTGTGTCTTTGAAGTAAAAGAGGACGCTCCCAAATCGAAGAAAGTAAAGGTATCGTCATCAAGCAAAAAATAAAGAGAGGGAAACAGAGCAAAAATGAAAGTAAACGGCAAAGAGAAAGCACTTCGATCAGAAATTTCCTTATCGGACTATCTTGAATCCGAAAATTACAATTTAAGTCACATCGCCGTTGAACTCAACGGAGAGATCATCCGCAAAGAGAGCTATTCCCAAAAGCTTCTCACTGACACCGACACCCTCGAAATCGTCCAATTTATGGGGGGTGGTGGGGAAGCCCCCACGGGCGATTCGCGCTGTAGTTTTTGTTAGTGGGCAGTCGGTGTCCGCGCAAAACGGCACAGGTGGGGAAGAAATGTTTCCCCGTTCGCCGTCGCAAGCCATACAGGCTTGCTGTTGCGGCTGGGAATTTTAAAATATTGGTTTTTCGCCCTCTATCACTGAATGTGCCTGTTGTGGGGAAGCCCCCTACAGACGATTTGCGCTAAAGCTGTTATTAATATTGATAAAAAATCAAGAGTCGTACCGGTTAACCGCAACCGATACGACTCTTTTATGCATTGATTTAGAGAATATTATTGATATTGGGATATTCCAGATGTTCAAAGTGGTCAAGCAATGTTGAGGCAAGGTTACATTCCATATAAAAAAGATGATATTCGTCTTTGGTGATGTAGGATTTTGCAATGTTGATGGTTTCTTCTATTTCGTCAAGTTTCCCGTGAGATTCAAACAGAAGCATTGTTTCTATGTGATTTTTCCATTCCTCTATTGCGTCATTCAGCGTGGAACGTGCTTTGTCTGTTTCTCCGCTGTCGGCAAACCTGACAGACTGCTCGATTTTTGTTTTTACGGAATTTGCCGTTCGTGTGTTGATCAAAAATCCTGTTGTGCTGATGGCAATGATCAGCCCCAAAACCACAAAGGCACCGATAAGTCTGTTCATTCTTTTACTTCCTTTCTTTTTTGATGATTTGATAGGATTTGTTTTTGTCACAGGTCATCAGAAAAACATCTTTTAACAGCAGATTTTCTTTTTTCAGGATTTTGTCGATTTCGGGTTTATCGATACCGCAGAATTGCATTGAACTTTTGGCAAGTTCTCCGTCGCTGATCACAACGGTCTGCATACCGCTGTCCGTTGTTTCGATTCCCATTTGTTCGGCTGATACAGGCTCCTTTGCGGGCTTTTTTAAGATACTCATTTTGCCGTTGGTTTCCAGTATGGCATAGGCAATATCTTCTATATGGAAAACGTCTTTCTGACGTATCTGTTCATACAGATCTTCCGTGCTGATTCTGAGCTGTATCATTGCGTCCTGGTCTATCACACCGTCGTTGATCACGATAACGGGCTTGCCGCAGATCAGCTTCCGAATTCTGGTTCTTCTCAGCATAAGATACGAAATGAAGATCTCACACACAAGCAAGACCATAATCGGGATAATACCGCTCAGCATTGACTGGTCGGTGTCCTGCATAGGAATGGAAGCGATATTCGACATAAGGAGCGTCACTACAAGCTCACTTGTCTGAAGTTCGCTGATTTGCCGCTTTCCCATCATACGCACAGCAAAAATAATGACAACATAAAGAAGAATGGTTCTGATAACGGATATAATCATTCATCGGGAAAAATCCCATACACCTCCAAAGCAGAGTTACTTTTATTATGATTCTGAATTTGTAAAATATACTTTGAATTTTCGGTTTGGAATGAATAATGTATAATTCAAGCAATTTTTCCGAATATTAAATTCAGAAATCAACGGAGGTGCAAAATGTATCAATTCATTAGGGATTTAAAAGAGATTTACACACATCAGCCCAATCTGCCTTATACGGAAAAACAGACGCCTGTTTCGCTTTCCTTGCAGTCCAATATCGATTATCTGAAAATACGCTATGAAAACAGTCCCGATCTGACCGTTCGCGAAATCAGACTGAACGGTATCAATGCCGCCGTCATCAATATTGACAATATGGTGGATAAAGATATTTTGGCGCTCGGCATCATCAAGCCGATTTTTGAATATTCCTTTTCGGGAACACCCGAAAAATGTATGAATGACATAAAATATAAAATTCTATATACCGATGAGATCATTGATATAGACACATACGAGGAGATAGAATCAAAAATTCTTTCGGGCTTTGCCGTAATAGCATTGGACGGCTGCGAAAAAATGCTTGCCGTGGGGATACAGGGCTATCAGTCGCGCAGTATTTCCGAACCCGAAGCCGATGTTGTACAGCGCGGTTCCAAAGAGGGATTTGTGGAGCCTATGCGTGTCAATATGTCAATGCTTCGGCGGCGAATCAAAAATCCCAAACTGAAATTTGAAACAATGACAATAGGCAATGTCAGCCGTACCGAAATATGCCTTTGCTATCTGACCGACGCGGTTTCGGACAAAATTCTGAACAAGCTGAAAAAACGGCTCCATCAGGTGAATTTAAAAACTGTGCTCACAACAGGCTATCTGGTACCGTTTTTGGAAGAAAAGGGAGATTTTTCCTTTTTCAGCGGTGTGGGCGTTTCCGAACGTCCCGACACAGTATGCGGAAAAATCACAGAGGGCAGGATTGCTATCCTCATTGATGGTGTTTCTTCGGCGGTCATTGTTCCGTTTTTGTTTGTCGAATATTTTCAGACGCTTGACGATTACTCAAACCGTGCTTATTTCGCAACGTTTACACGCCTTTTGAAATATTGTGCTTTTTTTATTTCAATGCTTCTCCCCGGTATTTATGTATCATTGGCAACATTCAATCCAGAAATGTTTCCGACACTGATGCTGAATAAGATTGCCGGTTCCATCAGTGCCACACCGCTGTCGCTGATGTATGAAACGATACTGATACAGTTGGTGTATGAAATGATGCGTGAAGCAGGTTTGCGAATGCCTCAGCCTTTGGGCTATGCGGTGAGCATTGTAGGCGGTCTTGTCGTGGGTGATACTGCGATCAATGCCGGTCTGATAGGAGCACCTACATTGATGGTGGTGGCGATCACTGCGATTTGCTCTTATGTAATACCGAATTTATATGCACCATCGGCTGTACTGCGTATTATTTTCACGCTTGCAGGAGGAATTTTCGGTATATGGGGTGTCGCGGCGGTTTTTTGTGTAATGCTGGTCAATATCTGTGGCAAAAACAGTTTCGGTGTTCCTTATACTTCTCCCATAACGCCGTTCAGTGCCGCTGCAATGCGTGATGTCATCATTCGTGCAGGCTGGAAAGTTCTTTCAAGAAAAAATGAATATGTCCAGAATCTTCCGGGCGCAAATATACAAAGTGAGGATAGCGAACAATGAATGAAATCAATCAAAAAAATTCCCAGAAAGCATATATCACAGCAGGACAGCTTTTCACACTTCTGTTTGTGTCCAAAATCTCCCTGACCATTCTGTACTCAACGGCAGTATCAGGAATCGGCAGTTTGTGGGATATGCTGATGCCGCTGCTGCTGTCAATGCCTGTAATGCTTATTTTCATACTTCCCTCCGTGATTCTTTTTAAAAGAAACCGAAATGATTCGATCACCACACTTTCCACAAAGTTGTTCGGCAAATTCGGAAAAATCATACCGCTGCTTTATGCCGCTTACTTTTCGCTTTCATTTTTTTATCTGGACTATGTATTAAAGCAGTTTCTTGACAGCGTACTGAACGACGAAATACAGTCGGTCCTGATTGTTTCCGCCTTTGTCATTGCTGCGATCTATGCCGCCGTAAAAGGGATAGAAGCACTGTCAAGACTTTCGGCAATTGTATTTATGCTGTTAATGCTTTGCGGAACATTGGTGTTTGTGTTTTTGCTGCCGAATTATTCATCGGAAAATCTGGTTCCTGCGAAGCTGATTTCCTACAGTACCACACTGGACGGATTGATTTTCATTCTTTCAAGAATGAACGCTGCCGCCGCTGTGAATGTTTTTGCCCCGCAGACAAAGGGCAGACTTCTCCGCAGTTCCTATCTGTGGATCATTTATCTGTTTCTTTTTATCATACTAATGTTAGTGATTTCTGTTGGCGCTGTCGGAGATTATCTGAATACACGCACCTTCCAGTCCTACAGAATGATAGACGGTTCGGGTGCTCTGCAAAGGCTGAATCCGCTGTTTCTTCTTGTCAGCGCCTGTTGTGTATTCTGCAATATGTCCCTGCTGCTTCTTTCGTTTGCACAATGCACGGAAAGCGTTTTTACCCGTTATTCACACAAAACCGTTACGGTTGTCGGCGGCATACTCAGGCTTGGTGCACTGTTGATCGCATTTTCGCTTGACAGTCAGGGAACGATCATATTTAACAAATATATCTGGCTGGTGCTTGCTGTCGTGTTTATCCTCTTCATACCACTGGTTATGCTGATCGCTGATTGGCTGAGATCCTCCCACAAAGCCCGTTATGCGGCTCGTCGTGCCGCAGGTGTCGTATCGATTGTTCTTGCGGTCATCATTGCCGTTCCCACGCTCACGGGCTGTACGGGTACACAACTGAATCAGCGTCTTATCGTGCAGGGAGCCGGTATCGACAAACTTTCCGATGGCTGTCGGCTGACACTTATTGTTCTTGATACGGACGATCAGGAGCACGATAATTCCTCCAGAATCATCTGTGCCGAGGGCAAAGATACAACAGAAGCGTTTACCAAGTTGGAGAATGAGCGTGGGCGGAGAATTCTGCTGAGTCAATGCCTGTTCATTATGATGGATCAAAACGCTGTAAACGCCTGTGACGACACACTATCCTACTTTGCGGAAAAGGACGATCTTCAAAAAACAACAGGACTTACCGTGTCTGAAAAGTCCGCTCAGGAAACGCTGTTGTCGGCAGTGGAACGCTTTCATTATAATGCGGAATCGATCAATGTTCTTTCGGACAGTAAGGAGATCAGCCAGCCCACTGTACACTGTTCCTTTATGGACTATATGTCATCATTGAAAAACACGGGTACGGCAATGCTTTTCCCATATATCACTGTGGACGAGGAAACGGCGTCGCTGCAAACGAACGGAAGTTATCTTGTTGACCGCACGGGAGAGCATTATTATATGAATGCCGATGAAACGGCAGGAACACTGATCATCAACCGAAAAGCGCTGAATTTTACGGACGCAGTGACAGACAGCGATACTGTCATCAACTACAGCATAAAAAATATATCAACCAGTATCACACCGAGAATCATTAACAATCAACTGAATATCGATTTTACGATCCACGTTTTTCTCGATTCGCCATACGATCAAGAGGAATCGCAAAAAATAACGGATGATATATTCCGTAAGGTTCAATCAAGTGTTGATAAAACCGTATCGGGCAGCGGCAGTGATATTTTTTCCGTCAGCCGCTATATTCGCTCGGCATACCCTGATTTTTACAAGGGTGTGGATGACTGGAAAGCTCTTTTCAGGCAGTCCGAAACGACCGTAAGACTGTCGTGCGCTGATAAAGGATGATTTTACAGACATTTTCTCTTGCTGTCGTCTGATTCGGAGCATTTTTGCACGAAAGCAGACATAACAATGGTAAGAGGTGATGTCAGTGTTTAATCTTATCGCGGAGCTTCTCAGTAAAATTTCATTTTTATGGATCCTTCACGTCACGGGTGCAGGCTCTTTTCCGAAGCCCCTTTCCGACGAGGAAGAAAAAATGTATCTCCAAAAAGCCGCCAACGGAGATGCTGCCGCAAGAAACAAACTGGTTGAGCATAATTTGCGGCTGGTGGCGCATATTGTCAAAAAATATTACGGAACGGGAGCAGACCCCGATGACCTTGTTTCTATCGGTACGATAGGGCTGATCAAAGCCATCAATACATTCAATACCGATAAAAACATACGTCTTTCCAGTTATGCGTCACGCTGTATCGAAAATGAAATTCTGATGTATTTCAGAGGAACCAAAAAGACTTCATTGGACATTTCAATGAATGAGGAGATCGATTCCGATTCCGACGGCAATGCACTTACACTGATGGACGTGATGGCAGCCGATGACAGTATTGTGGAAGATCTGGATATGAAAATCAAAGCCGAGCAGCTGCCGAAATATATCAGTGAAACGCTGACATCCCGTGAACGCCTGATCATCAAGCTTCGTTACGGTCTTGACGGCAAAGAACCGCTGACCCAAAGAGAGGTGGCATCTTTGCTGAACATTTCCAGGTCATATGTTTCCAGAATCGAGAAAAAAGCCCTGAGTTCCTTAAAAAAGCGCTACGAGAAATAGCGCGGAAAAGCACAAAAAATCCGCCGATGAAAACCAATCGGCGGATTTTTCCATTGTTACAGAAGTCATAAAATCTCATAAGATCATTATGACAGATGAGTTATGCGTTATGAATTGAGTTTCTTGTGGAATGTAATTCTGTTGATCAAAATGATTCCATCTCTTAGTGGATGTGGTTTCAAAACATATGCTTCATTCTATTAACACAAAACCGTTGATCACTGTTCTTCGGGCTCAATCGGTTCGTAATTGTGGCTGCTGACAAGGTCGTTGGAATAGTTTAAAAGCCGCGTCAGTCCCTCATTATTCAGCTTTTCCATATTGCCGTCAACTTTTTTCTTGAGCAGCTCATCAGTGTATTCCATTTTGACAGCTTCACCGTTGACCTGAATGTAGGGGCTCAGTCCTAGCAAATAGTCAGTTGAAACGTTGAAATACCTTGCCAGTTTCATCAGTGTTTCGCCGTTAGGGATTCCGCCGTTTTTCCATTTGCTGATAATGCCGGACGAAAGTCCGACCTCCTTTCCTACGGGATTCGGTTTTTTTCCGTTTCTGATACATAAATTATAAAATCTTTCCC
Source organism: uncultured Ruminococcus sp. (assembly GCA_902803805.1). Classification (GTDB taxonomy): domain Bacteria; phylum Bacillota; class Clostridia; order Oscillospirales; family Acutalibacteraceae; genus UBA1213. The sequence continues at coordinate 13,007 of CADCRH010000075.1, read as the reverse complement.
AGAACATAGTGACCTCCTGATAATTTTTATAAATAAATTAAAAAATAACCGACAAATTTCAAAAATTGACTTGATTAAATTAATTAAGTGAGATATACTTATTATAGTAAATAGAAGAATAAAATATTACCGTAGAAATATTTCTATATCATATATTACCACACCTAATCAATAAAAACAAGGAGAAACTTTGATGAGTATAGGGGAAAATTTAAGAAAATTGAGGAAAAATGCAGGAATGACACAGGAACAGTTGGCTTCGGCAGTGGGAATCAAGCAATGTACACTCTCTCAGCTGGAAAGAAATACCAAACCGATCTCACTTTCTCTCAGTCTTGAAATTACAAAAGTGCTTGACTGTACGCTTTATGACCTTGTAGATGAAGAAAAATGAGAATGGTCAATTTTGACAAAATCGCCTGCGGTTGGTATCATCGGGCGATTTTCATTTTTTCTTTAAAAAAAGTTTTTGCAAAAAAGCGGCATTTTATGCAAAGACGGCTGTAAGATTGTCATAGCCAAAAGCCGATGACCGAAAAATAATTAGACAGAATGTCTGTATTTGACAGATTGACTTGACACGACTATGATAATATGCTATCATATCATTACATTATTACTTTACCACGATGAAGTAAAATATCAAAGACTGAGGAGATCAACAATGAATAAGTACTCAAAAATTACCCCCGAAGGAACAAAAGACCTTCTTTTTGAAGAATGTCTTGCTAACAGAACCGTATCATCAATATTAGGAAATGTATTTTCGCATCGTGGTTTTCACGAGGTTTTGACACCGGGCATAGAATTTTACGATTTGTTTTCCGAGGATATATCTGGAATCCCGATGGAATATATGTTCAAAATGAGCGATTCAAAGGGCAGACTGATGGTAATGCGTCCCGACTCGACGCTGCCGATCGCCAGAATGGTATCGACAAGACTGAAAAATGTGCAGCACCCTGTCAGACTGTATTATAATCAGCGTGTCTATCGCTATAATCCTGGTCTTACGGGCAGAAGCAACGAAGTAATGCAGACGGGTATCGAACTGATTGGCGCCAGCGGCAAGCGTTCCGATCTGGAGGTTATCACAACTGCTGTGGAAGCACTTTCTAAATGCGTTCCCGACTTCCGTATTGAGATTGGACACGCAGCATTTTTCAAGGCACTTGCGCAGAAACTCCCCGTAAGCGACAGCGAGCGTGAGGAGATCCGTTTCTTTATTGAATCAAAAAATTATTCCGCACTGAATTCCGCACTTGACAAGTTGGAGCAGACACAGGCGGTCAATGTCATCCGCAGACTTCCGAGTCTGTTCGGCGGCATTGACGTTCTTGATGAAGCGTGTACGCTTTGTGATGATGAGGACGCATTGGCGACCCTTGAGTATGTCAGAGAAATTTATAACGACCTTTCAAAACTGAATCTCGGTGAAAGACTGATCATTGACCTTGGACTGGTTCAGCGCAATGATTACTACAGCAATATTGTATTCAGCGGCTATGTGGAGGGTTCGGGCGAGCCGGTTCTGATCGGCGGCCGCTATGACAATCTTCTTGACAGATTTGACGCGCCTGCGCCTGCGATCGGTTTCGGTATTAACGTTGACGCATTGGCAAGAGTAATGTTGAAGCGCGGACATATTCCGCAGAAGAAAAATGCTGACATTCTTGTCCACAGCGAAAAGGGCTATGAAATCGAAGCCATCAAATATACCACGGCGCTTTCCGAAGCGAATATTCTCGGTGAGAACAGTGTGTTTGAAACCGAGGAGGAAGCACTTGCCTATGCAAAGGCAAGAGGCATCAAAAGACTTACCGTTGTAGGCGAAGAAATCAAAACGATCAATACAGGAGTTTAAGATATATGAAACCATTAAGAATTGCACTCACAAAGGGCAGATTGGAAAAAGATACAGTCGGATTGCTCGAAAACGCAGGCTATGACTGTACGGCAGTCCGTGAAAAGGGAAGAAAGCTGATTCTTCCGATCGGCAATGGAGAAATAGAAGTCGTTCTCGCAAAAGCCGCAGACGTGATCACCTATGTTGAAAACGGTGTCTGTGATCTCGGCGTTGTCGGCAAAGATACGATTATGGAAAACGGCAGAAGCTTTTACGAAATACTCGACCTCGGTTTCGGAAAATGCCGCTTTGCACTGGCAGGAAAAGCAGACTCCGACTTTTTCTCAGGCTATAACGAAAAGACCATCGCTACCAAATATCCCAATGTTACCCGTAATTTCTTTGAGGGTAAGGGAATGGACATTCGTGTCATCAAAATCGAAGGCTCTGTTGAATTGGCACCGCTTCTCGGTCTTTCGGACGCGATCGTTGATATTGTGGAAACAGGCTCCACGCTGAAAGAAAACGGACTTGTTATTATCGAGGACAATGTTGCACCGATCTCCGCAAGACTGATCGCGAATACCGCAAGCCTGAAACTGCGCAAAGCCGAAATAGAGGAACTTGCCGATAAAATGGAGAAAGAAAGGGCGAAAATGAAATGATCAAAACAATTGTTGCCGACGGCAGAACAGAAGTGGAATTTCTTTCAAAGCTTCGTGAAAGAAGCAATAATACCAATAAAGATGTAACGGCGATCGTTTCCGACATTATCGAAAATGTCAGAACAAGGGGAGATGAAGCTGTTAAAGAATATACCATTAAATTTGACGGAAAAGCACCGGAATTTTTTGAAGTGCCGAAAGAGGAGATCATTGCGGCAAGCGCACAGTGCGAACCGGAATTTATCGTAACGCTGAAAAAAGCGGCGGATAATATCCGTGATTTTCACGCCCGCCAGAAACAGCAGAGCTGGCTGACAACAAAGGAAAACGGCGTGATTCTCGGTCAGCGTGTCCGCGGACTGGAGCGTGTCGGACTCTATGTTCCGGGCGGTACGGCGGCATATCCGTCCTCCGTGCTGATGAACGCGATACCTGCCAAAATTGCAGGCGTAAAAGAACTGATAATGGTAACGCCTCCGCTCAAAAACGGCAAGCCGAACCCCGATATTATGGCAGCGGCGGCAATTGCAGGCGTTGACAGAGTCTTTTTGATGGGCGGCGCTCAGGCAGTTGCGGCACTTGCCTACGGTACCGAGAGCGTTCCGAAAGTGGATAAGATCGTAGGTCCCGGCAATATTTTTGTGGCAACCGCCAAAAAATTACTCTACGGAAATGTGGATATTGATATGATCGCAGGTCCGAGCGAAATTCTTGTACTGGCAGATGAAAGCGCCGATCCGAAATTCCTCGCCGCCGACCTGATGTCACAGGCAGAGCACGACCGTCTGGCTTCCGCAATTCTTGTCACTACTTCACAGAAATTGGCAGATGAAACGGTTGCCGAGCTTGACCGCCAGATACAGACTCTTTCCCGTAAAGAGATCATTGACGAATCACTGACCAATTACGGCGTGATCATCGTATGCGATACGATGGATAAAGCAGTGGAAATGGCAAATGAACTCGCTCCCGAACACCTTGAAGTCTGCTGTCAGAATCCGATGGAATATGTTGGCAGGCTGGACAATGCAGGTTCTGTATTCCTCGGCAATTATTCTCCCGAACCTCTCGGTGACTATTTTGCAGGTCCGAACCACGTTCTTCCGACCAGCGGCACAGCAAGATTCTTTTCGCCGCTTTCTGTTGACAGTTTCATCAAAAAATCAAGCTTCATTTATTATACAGAGGACGCCCTCAGAGCCGACAAGGAGGATATTGAACGTTTTGCGAGAACCGAAGGGCTGACCGCACACGCCAATTCCATCACAGTAAGATTTGAGGACGATAACAATTAAGACACAGGAGAGATAGGAATGCCCTATACACTTTGCAAAAAGGTTCGTGACCTTGAACCGTATGAGCCGATCAGCGGTACCTACAGAATCAGACTGGACGCAAACGAATCATTTTATCCTATGCCCGATGAGATTAAATCGGAAATCAAAACGATCATTGATACAATGGACTTCAATCGTTACCCTGATGCAACGGCGAAAAAGCTGATCGCATCCTTTTCGGAGTTTTACGGACTTGACCCCGATACCGTGACGGCAACAAACGGCTCCGATGAAATGCTGTACATATTGGCGTCTGCAATGTTGCAGCGCAGCAGTAAAGTCCTTGTGATCGAACCTGATTTTTCAATGTATCAGTTTTATTCGGCACTGTCCGAAAATGAAGTGATCGCTGTTCAAAAGCCCGATACACTGAAAATCGACGTTGACGAAGTGATCAAAACCGCAAATGACAACAATGTTGATATGATCATCTTTTCCAATCCGTGTAACCCCACGGGACAGGGAGTAACGGCAGATGACGCGCGCAGACTGGTCAAGAGCGTATCGGCGCTTATCGTACTTGACGAAGCCTATATGGATTTCTGGGATCAGCCGCTTTTGCAGGAAGCCGCACAGTATGATAATCTCATCGTGCTGAAAACCGCGTCCAAAGCAGTCGGAGCGGCAGCGGTGCGCCTTGGCTTTGCCGTAGCAAACAAAACGTTAACAAAGGCGCTTCGTGCTGTCAAATCCCCGTATAACGTCAATACACTCACACAGGAGATCGGTACCTGTCTTTATTCGCATAAGGAGCTGTTACAATCACGCTGCGAAGAGATCATTAAAAATACCCAAAATCTTTATGCCGAACTGCTGAAACTGAAAAAGCAGTATGAGCTTCCTGTTCGCATTTTTGAGCCTTGCGCCAACTTTGTCTTTGTTAAGGCGGATTTTGCGAAAGAACTGTTTACCTATCTTCTTGATAACGGAATCGCCATACGCTTTTTCTCCAATGCTTCCGCAGTACGTATCACCGGCGGCAGCGACAGCGAAAACACGGAAGTTTTACAATATATCGAACGTTATTTGTTGGAAAATTATCTGAAACAAAACCGCTGATTTGTAAAAAATTCTTAAACAAATCTCATTATTGATGTTCTTGTGTTTACAAAACCGGAAAAATAAGTTATACTATAATTCGCAATCATTAATTCGCAATTATTACGAGGTGACAATAATGCGTAAAGCAACAGTTGACAGACAAACAAAAGAAACCAACATTCATATTGAGCTTGACCTTGACGGCGGCGAAACCAATATCAATACAGGAATCGGATTCTTTGACCATATGCTTACCGCATTTTCTGTTCACGGCGGCTTTGGTCTGACTGTAAAGACCGAAGGCGATTTGTACGTTGACTGTCACCACACCGTTGAAGATACGGGAATTGTCTTGGGAAAAGTATTTGACAAAGCCCTTGGTGATAAGGGCGGCATTGCCCGCTTCGGAACCTTTTATGTTCCGATGGACGAGGCACTCGGATTTTGTTCGCTTGATATAAGCGGCAGACCGTTCCTGGTGTTCGACGCACAGTTTCCCGAAGAAAAAATCGGCGGTTATGACAGCTGTATGACAGAGGAATTTATGCGTGCATTTGCCTATCAGTCCGGTATCACGCTTCATCTGAAATGTTTGTACGGCAAAAATTCCCACCATATCACAGAGGCACTCTATAAGGCGCTTGGACACGCGTTAAAAGCGGCTGTCCAGCCCGCGGAAAGCAGTAAGCCTCTCTCAACAAAAGGTGTTCTTTGACAAAACGAAAGGTTGATATATAAAATGTTAGTTTTACCTGCAATTGATATTAAGGACGGTACTTGCGTCCGACTTTATAAAGGCGATTATTCAACTGCCCACAAGGTTGCCGAAAGTGCCGTGGAAACCGCAAAGAAGTTTGAGGACATCGGTGCTCACTTTATGCATATGGTTGACCTTGACGGCGCAAAAGACGGAAAAAGAGTGAATTCCGACCTGATTTTAGAGGTCAGAAAAAACTGTCCGAAAATTAAAATAGAAGTGGGCGGCGGTATCCGTGCAATGGATTCGGTTGACTTTTATCTTGAAAACGGTATTGACCGTGTGATACTCGGTTCTGCTGCAATCAAAGACCCCGATTTTGTACGTGAAGCTGTTAAAAAATATCCGTCACAAATCGCTATCAGCATTGACGCACTCAACGGCAAAGTTTCCGCGGAGGGCTGGACAGACACATCCGAAATCGGCTACATTGAGCTCGCCAAACAGATGGAGGACATCGGCGTTCAGTATATCATCTTTACCGATATATCCAAGGACGGTATGCTGTCGGGTCCTAACCTCACAATGCTTGACGAGCTGAAAGCATCGGTGAAGTGTAATATTATTGCATCGGGCGGTGTTGCGAATCTGAAGGATATTATTAATCTGACTGACCTTGATATTTACGGCGCTATTAGCGGCAAAGCGATTTATACGGGTTCTCTTGACCTTGAAAAGGCGATCGAGGTTGCCCACGCCGCAAAGCACAACGGCAAAGGAGCAAATTTATAAATGAGTGACAACAAATTCGATTTTATCGAGGACTATTTTCAGAAAGCCGACTTGCTTCCTGCTATCGTTCAGGAAAAAGATACCAACGAAGTTTTAATGCTCGCGTATATGAACCGCGAATCAATGCGTAAAACCTTTGAAACAGGTTATACGTGGTTTTACAGCCGCTCGCGTCAGGAACTTTGGAATAAGGGTGCGACAAGCGGTCATCTTCAAAAAATCGTCGATATAAAAGGCGACTGCGATAAAGATACGCTTCTTGTTATCGTAGAACAAACGGGGCCTGCTTGTCATACGGGCAGTCACTCGTGCTTTTTCAATCACATCTGGGAGGAATATCACAATGGCTGACAATCAGAATGAACTTTATCATCTTTATGAAACCATACTCAGCAGAAAAGACAATCATCAGGAGGGTTCCTATACCTGCTATCTCTTTGAAAAGGGACTGGATAAGATCCTGAAAAAAGTAGGCGAGGAATGTTCCGAAACCATTATTGCCGCAAAGAACGGCGATAACAGCGAAACCGTCCTTGAAATTTCCGATCTGATCTATCATCTTTTTGTTATGATGGTCAATCAGGGAATCAGCGTTGATGACGTAATGAACGAACTTGCCAAACGCAGCGAAAAAACAGGCAATCTCAAAACATTCCATCAGGTTGACAAAAACAGCTGATATGGATACACCGTTGCTTGCATTTCAGCTTTACCCTTTTGCACCACACAATAAGGATATGAAACCGATTCCTTATACTGCCGAGGATTTGTCCGATCCGAAAAAAGTGGAAGAATTATTCGATCTTGCCCAAATTCTGGAGGCATACATTACCTATGACGGCTGGCAGTTTCTCATCAAAAAATATGGCTGGGAAAAGCTGTATGAGAGCAACAACCGCAGCGGTTGGATTGATGCCGACGACCTCGAAGATTATCAAGAATGGGTCAAATATGAAATGGAAATCACCCCTTGGAAAAATGAATAAAAAAGTAACCGTGTATCAGCATTGATACACGGTTTTTATTGCGGAAAATATAAAAAAGTTCGCTAGCCTTCCTGAAAGGCTGTCGGGGGATTAGGGGGGCAGGCAGCCCCCCGACTTCCCTTACGCACCAACTAAAAATCAAAACATCTCGGCAAGACGTTTGTTGATTTCTACAAGGAACGTTTCTGTGTCAACTTTTGTTTTGTTTTCGAGCGTTGAAAGAGCAGCAAGGTCGCCTGTCATTACGCCGTCCTCGATGGTTTTTACCGTTGCTTTTTCAAGCTTGTCAGCAAAATCAACGAGTGCGGGTGTGTTGTCAAGCTCTCCGCGCTTTCTCAAAGCACCTGTCCACGCAAACAGTGTTGCAACGGAGTTGGTAGAGGTCGATTCACCTTTGAGGTGCTTGTAATAATGACGCTGTACAGTGCCGTGAGCAGCTTCATACTCATAAATACCGTCAGGAGATACCAGTACAGATGTCATCATTGCGAGTGAACCGAATGCTGTAGCAACCATATCCGACATAACGTCACCGTCATAGTTCTTGCAAGCCCAGATATAACCGCCGTCAGAACGTACTACTCTTGCCACTGCGTCATCAATCAGTGTATAGAAGTAGGTAATGCCTGCTTTCTCAAACTTCTCCTTGTATTCGTTCTCAAAGATCTCGTTGAAAATATCCTTGAAACGGTGGTCGTACTTTTTGGAGATCGTATCCTTTGTTGCAAACCACAAATCCTGCTTCTTGTCAAGCGCAAAGTTGAAACAAGCTCTTGCAAAGCTGCCGATACTCTTATCAATGTTGTGAAGTCCCTGAATAATACCATCAGAACCGCTGAATTCGTGGATCAGCTGACGTGTTTCGTTACCGTCCTTGTCGGTTACAACAAGCTCAGCCTTGCTGCCGTCAGCAACCACCATTTCTGTGTTTTTATATACATCGCCGTAAGCGTGACGGGCAATGGTGATTGGCTTTGTCCAAGTCGGAATGTATGGAGTAATACCCTTGACAACAATGGGTGTTCTGAAAACAGTACCATCAAGAATTGCTCTGATCGTGCCATTCGGAGATTTCCACATCTGTGTCAGATTGTATTCTTTTACTCTCTCTGCGTTCGGTGTAATGGTGGCACACTTAACGGCAACGCCGTATTTCTTGGTTGCCTCTGCGGAATCAACTGTTACCTGGTCTTTGGTCTTTTCTCTGTTTTCCAGACCGAGGTCGTAATATTCCGATTTCAGGTCAACGTAGGGAAGAATCAGAATGTCTTTGATCATCTTCCAGATGATTCGGGTCATTTCGTCGCCGTCCATCTCAACGAGAGGAGTCACCATTTTAATTTTTTCCATAATCCACAAACCTTTCTTTTTTATCTCTAAAACACTCCACACGCCGCAAAGCGTGTGAAGTATTTTATCACGATTTTATCTTTGTCAGCCGTTCTGCTTTGTGTAGTCAAGCAAACCGCCTGCAAGAATAATATCTCTTGTACGTCCCGAAAGTTCGCACTCAACAGGAATTTCTTTGCCGGTCGTCTTGTTGACGATCACAAGGTTCTTGCCCTCGCTGATGAGTTGTCTTACGTTCGGAATCGACAGCTCATCGCCTTCGGAAATTGCGTCATAATCCGCTTCATTCACGAATGTCAGCGGAAGAATACCTGCGTTGATCAGGTTGGAGCGGTGAATACGTGCAAACGACTTTACAATAACGGCTTTAACACCGAGATAAAGCGGTGCAAGCGCTGCGTGTTCACGGGAAGAACCCTGACCGTAGTTAATGCCGCCTACGATAATGCTGCTGCCGAGCTGCTTTGCACGAGCCGGGAAATCCTTATCACAGACAGTAAAGCAGTGTTCGGAAATGGCAGGAATGTTGGAACGGAGTGGGAGAATCTTCGCACCGGCAGGCATAATATGGTCGGTCGTAATATTGTCGCCTACCTTGAGAGAACAGGGAACATCAATGTTTTCCTCAAGAGGACTTGTTTTCGGATAGGGCTTGATATTCGGACCTCTGAGGACCTCAACGCTGTCCATTTCCTCAACGGGTGCAGGCTCAATGACCATATTGTCGTTATATTCAAACTTTTCGGGAAGCGGAATGTCAACAGCGTCACCAAGTGTTCTCGGGTCTGTAAATACGCCTGTAAGCGCCGAAGCCGCAGCGGTTTCGGGACTGACAAGATAGATCTGACCGTCGCGTGTTCCCGAACGTCCTTCAAAGTTACGGTTAAAGGTACGGAGTGAAATGCCTTTGGAATTAGGTGACTGACCCATACCGATACACGGACCGCACGCACATTCCAAAATTCTTGCACCTGCCTCGATAATATCGGCAAGAGCGCCGTTTCTTGCAAGCATATTGTAAACCTGTTTGGAACCGGGAGCGATGGCAAGGCTGACATCAGGGCTGACGGTCTTGCCTTTCAGGATCGCTGCAACACGCATAAGATCAAGATAGGATGAGTTGGTACAGGAACCGATACATACCTGGTCGATCTTCTGCGGACCGATCTCCTCAATTGTCTTAACGTTGTCGGGGCTGTGAGGACAAGCAGCCATAGGAACGAGCTTTGAAAGGTCAATATCGATAACCTCGTCATAAACTGCGTCTGCGTCGGGAGAAAGCTCGCTCCAGTCTTCTTCACGACCCTGTGCTGCCATAAACGATTTTGTGATCTCATCGGACGGGAAAATTGATGTTGTTGCACCAAGCTCTGCGCCCATATTGGTGATGGTTGCTCTTTCGGGAACGGTAAGCGTTTTAACGCCCTCGCCGCCGTATTCAACGATTTTGCCGACACCGCCCTTAACGGACATAATGCGGAGAACCTCAAGAATAATATCCTTTGCGGATACCCACGGCTGAAGCTTGCCTGTGAGGTTGATCCTGACCATTTTCGGCATTGAAATATAGTAAGCGCCGCCGCCCATTGCAACAGCAACATCAAGACCGCCTGCACCGATCGCCAACATACCGATACCGCCGCCTGTGGGGGTGTGGCTGTCGGAGCCGATCAGTGTTTTGCCCGGCTTGCCGAAGCGTTCCAGGTGAACCTGATGACAGATGCCGTTGCCCGGTCTTGAAAAATAGATACCGTGTTTTTTTGCAACGGACTGAATAAAACGGTGGTCGTCGGCATTTTCAAAGCCTGTCTGAAGTGTGTTGTGGTCAATGTAGGCAACACTTTTTTCCGTTTTCACTCTCGGTACACCGATTGCCTCAAATTCGAGGTACGCCATTGTACCGGTAGCGTCCTGTGTAAGAGTCTGGTCGATTTTAAGACCTACCTCGCTGCCTACGGTCATATCACCGCTGAGCAGGTGAGCCTTAATGATTTTTTGAGCAATAGTATAGCCCATTTCCATTTCCTCCTTTTTATAAAATACAATATAATTATCTACCAAAAAAGGAATTTTGTCAATCCGTTTTATGCATAATAAGTCAAATAAAGAGGTATATTTTTATATTTTTCCGTAGAAATTGATTTTTGGCTTTATGATATTTTCAAAAACGCTTGAATTTTATTCGCCAATGTTATATTATAAAAGTAAGACACAGTAAAAACGGAGATGATACAAATGTTCAAAAAAAGAAAACTGATCATACGCATTGTAAGCATTATCCTCTGTATAATGATGGTACTCGGTGTATTTTCCATCCTAATGTACACCTTCACAGGAATTTAATTCATAATACATAATTCATAATTACCCTGCGGGGAACAGTGAGCGATGGCAGGGACGGAAGTTTTTGTCGTCATTATAATTGTTCCGCAATGATTTGAAACGGCTGTGAAAGCATTGATTGACGCTTTCACAGCCGTTTTACTTATGTAATTTTTCTGATCTCAAAAATCCAAATCGCTATGAGTACCAGTACGAACGAGGGATAATATCAGGGTGTTGTCAATAATACGATAGACGAGCAGCCAATCCGGTTGTATATGACATTCTCTATGCCCGACCCAATTCCCTGTTAATGCGTGGTCTTTGTTCTTTTCGGGTAATTCTTCACCATATTGGATGGCTGTTACAATGTCATCTAACAAGGAGAGGTCTAATCCACGCTTTTTAGCTCTTTTTAAGTCTTTGCGAAATATAGAAGTACGTTCAATTTGATATTTCGGCTCTTTCTCAATCATCGTCTTCGTCCTCGTTTTCAATTTCTTGTAAAAGTTCTTTAAAACTGTTATAACGCTTTCTTTCTGCTCCTGTGGCGATCAAATCGCTTTCAATTCGTGCTAAAGTGTTATCATCAGCAAAAAGCCTTAAAAAGTCCATAAGCTGACTTTCTGTAAGCGAATTAAATACAGATGCTGCATAATCTCTTGTGTTTAACATTTCAATTCCCCCTGTTTAGTTTGTGTCAAATAATGTCATTCGGTCTGTGTTTGCGGTCGGCTTATTATCATTTTTCAAAATATTTTTGATTGATGATTGATATATAATATTATACTATCATTATCCGCAATTATCAATAATAATGATTAAATATTAAAAGGGATCATTGTTCCGCAATGATTTGAAAGGGCTGTGAAAGCATTGATTGACGCTTTCACAGCCGTTTTACTTTATGCTGATGTTTTTCAGTTTGTTTTTGTTTCCCTAAATATTGATTTGCCGGTTGATGGTGATGGTTTCTTTTCCGGGATTGTCGGTCAGTCCCATTATATAATCGGTCGATACATTGAAAATTTTTGCATATTCTTTCAGCAGCTCGATCGGGAGTTTGCGTTTGTTTGTTTCATATTTCGATAAGGATTGCTGACTGATTTTCAGCATACGGCTCAATTCTTTCTGACTTATATCGTTATCTTCTCTTAAAGCACGTATTCTTTCGTAATATTCCATCCAATATCATCTCCCATTCTGTTTTGATATATTAAATTTTATCATAATCCAAAATGGAGTATTGACATTTAAACCAAACTGTAGTAATCTATAGTTACTACAATTTGGAGTAACCATAGAAACGGAAAAGTTTTTATTTGTGGGCAAAGATAACTTCATTTCTGTTTTTGAACAATTTTATACCAAGAAGTTGAATATAGAACAGAGATATGTTATAATTCATTTCATAAATATTTTATTTAGGAGGATTATTATGATGAAGAAAAAATTGACAGCGGTTTTGCTGACGGTTTCTATTCTTTCAACAGCATTTTCGATGTCTGTTGCATCAAAGGAAGAAAAACCAGAAACACCGACTGTCAGCAGTACCGAAAATGTCACGTATATCGTAACACTTGACAGTGATTCATTGATCGATATAGCTGTTAATTCAAACGGCGAATACACCAACGTTGCGGATATACTGCTGTCGGAAAATGCAGAAAGCTATTTGTCCGAGATCAAAGCAAAGCAGGAGCAGATGAAAATTAAAATACAGTCGGCTGTTCCACAGGCGAATTTTGCCGACAGTACATCCTATACTGCCATTTTCAGCGGCTTTACGGTCGAAGCACCATCCGACGCACTTTCGGCGATTGAATCCGTTGACGGGGTAAAGGGTGTCAGTCTGTCCAAACAGGTGGAGATCCGGAAACAAAGCGAAGATTCTCTCACTATGCGCGAAAAATCAAGCGGATTTACCGATGAAGTCAATGCAAAATATGCCTATGACAACGGCTATACGGG
>CADCRH010000074.1 GCA_902803805.1 uncultured Ruminococcus sp. | reverse complement strand
TTCTCCGAATGATTCCTATTCTGTATTAAAGGAAAAATATCAGTCTGATGACGATATTGTATTAATACATAACGATGAAAATCTGGGCTTTGCAAAAGGAAATAATGTAGGATTCCGATATGCAAAATCTAATTTGCAGCCGGAATTTATCGTTATGATGAATAATGATATTCTTCTGATAGAAGACGATCTTTACCAAAAAATATCGGAAGAATATGAAAAAAGCAAATTTGCCGTACTCGGTCCTATGATATATACAAAAGATGGAAAATGTAACAGCAATCCTTTGAGAAAGAGTGCCTTGACATTGAAAGATGTCAATTATATGATGAGGGATCTGAAAAGAAAACGCTTTTGGGGAAAGTATCGTATGGAGCGTTTCTATATAAAAGTTTGTAAACCAAGGGATGTGACACAGCCCCATAAAGCAGATGATTTCCTGCATCGTCAGGAAGGTGTGTGCCTTCACGGTTGTTTCTGGGTTTTTTCAAAACGCTTTTCAGAAAATTTTAAAGGTTTGGATGAAGGTACATTTCTGTATGTGGAAGAGGATATTTTATATACACAGCTTTTAGATAAAAAAATGCTGACAGTATATCTTCCTGCTATCCGCATTTACCATAAAGAAGATGCGGCTGCAAATGCAGTAGCCCGCTCAAAGCGAGATAAGAGATTGAGATTTTATTGTAATCTTTATCATTCTCTTGGAAGATTAAAAGAAATACTGGAAGAAAGAGAAGAATAACGATGGGTATGTATCAGTTTTTTTACAAAATAAAATTGTTCGAATATAAAATTATGCATAAGGATTCTATGCGTTTACAAATAGATAATTACAGAAGAAAAGGTGCAGTGATAGGGGAAAATGTAAGAGCGTTTTCTCCTATCACTGCTGCAGAACCTTATTTGTTGACGATTGGCAACGATGTCACCATTTCTTATGGAGTGGTATTTCTTACACATGATAATTCCGTTATCAAATGCAAAGAAAAAATAGGAACGGATCTGGTAGGGAGAATTACAATCGGAAACAATTGCTTCATTGGCTGTAATACGGTTTTTTTGCCCGGAACAGAGTTGGCAGATAATATTGTTGTTGGTGCAGGCAGTATCGTCACCAAAAGCTTTAAAGAATCTGATGTGGTTATTGCGGGCAATCCTGCCAAAGTGATTGCCACAACAGAGGACTTTTTTCGAAAAAATAAAAGCTATGTTTTTGATTTTGCACCTGACAATCAACGTCTTTCTTTTCAACAACGTAAGGAACTCATATTGAGTAATGATTCAAAACTGCTTAGAAAATAGAAAATCTGCTGAAAGGCTTTGTATTGTTTTATTGAAAGGAATCTAAAGATGAAATTATCAAAATATGAAAAATTCTTCTTGTTTGAAATCGCTGCTATTCTTATTGTTAATGTGAATTTTTTTGGTCTTCCCATTGTTTCAGATGCATTTATTTGGTTAGCAGATTATCATAGAAAAAAATTAGTATGTGGATTAGTCACCTTCTTATTCGTCCAGTATTTTGTTTTTGAACGAAAGCTGAAATTAGTTATTAATGCAGGTAGTTATTTTAAGTTGGTGTATTTTTATTTGTTTATGATTTTCGTAATTTCTGGAATGAGTTGCGTAATTTACTCACAGAAATTGGACGATCTTTTTAATACATATTACTATTTAATATCTATTCTTCTGTTTTTTGTGTTGGACTATCACTTTAAAAAATCAGACAACTTTTATCAGCATTTTCTGAATTTGATTATTGATATAGGAGTGCTTTATGCTGTTTATGTTATTATTGCCAAAGTGTTATACCGTTTTGGATTTACAATTTTCAGTACACAAATCTATTATGTACAGACAAGAGGTAATTCCTTGCGACTTGCCAGTCCTGCAGATTATTTAGGTATTGCGGCTGTTCTTTGTTTCGCCATCCTGATCAGAAGTCATTTTGCATTTTCCACTCAGAAACAAAGATTATCTTATATGAAGTTCATTGTTATTGTTTTTGCTGTAATATTTGTGACGCAGACACGAATCTATGAGGTTGCGATTATCTCATCATGCCTGTTGATGTATCTTTTTTCTGCCAAACTTACTATAAAAAAAGTGGTGATTGTATTACTGCTATCCATATTCGTTCTCTTT
Organism: uncultured Ruminococcus sp.; assembly: GCA_902803805.1. GTDB lineage: Bacteria > Bacillota > Clostridia > Oscillospirales > Acutalibacteraceae > UBA1213. The sequence goes on along the minus strand of CADCRH010000074.1, from coordinate 5,738 downwards.
TTTTGGGATATATTGGAGCACTTTTTTGCGAGTTTTTCAGTTACCTCAGAGAACAATGAGTATCTTTGGAGTACATTGTTAAGGCTGGAAGGTATTGACTATTATCTTTCTCATATGTTTGATCATAAAATTATGGGGCTTGGTTTTATTGTTAATCGTTCGTATTCCTGGATGTTGTATGGCGATAATGGTAATATTGTTGTTTCTGATGTTGGTTATTTCGGTTTTCTGGGAGTTTATGGTATATTAGGATTATTGTTTTTAGTGTTCTGGTATTATAACAATATTAAAACAAGTATTATTATTGCAAGAAAACATCTTTCCTTTCAATATATAGAGCATATTGGATTGTTTATTTTTATTGCTGTTTCTTTTTTATCAGTGATTTTCAGTGATTCCCAAAGAACTTTATATCTGCCGATTTATCTGGCAATCTTTGATTATATTTATAACAAATCTAATCGTGTAGTGCTGAAGAAGAATATTGGGGGATGTTATTATGAAAAAGGCGGCAATTATTAATGCCTGTGGAAAGTATTCAAAAGTTATTTTATCATTATTAGTAAATGCTATTTTGTCAAGAATATTGTTACCGGAAGATTATGGTATTGTTGCTGTTATTACCGTTTTTTCTACCTTTTTTATTACTTTTTCAGATATGGGATTTGGAACAGCTATTATCCAAAAAAAAGAGTTAGAGAAAAATGACATTGATCATATTTATACTTTTACTGTATATATCTCTGTTATTTTGATGTTAGTATTTATCATATGTTCATTTCCGATTGCCTTATTTTATCAGAATAAAGTTTATATTCCTTTAGGAATATTATTAAGTTTTTCTTTGTTATTCAATGGGCTAAATATGGTTCCAAACGGTATTTTGAACAGGGACAAAAAATTTATTAGTATTGCCGTAAGAACCGTTACAGTTTATATTGTTTCAGCAGCAATTACTGTGGTTTTGGCATTAATGGGAGCACAATACTATGCAATAGCCTTTTTTTCAATCTTTTCTGCTTTTTTTCAGTTTATTTGGAATTATAAAACGACAAAACCAAAGTTTACATGTAAAGTGGATTTTCAGAGCATTAAAAAGGTACTCAATTATTCCAGCTATCAGTTTGCGTTTAATGTTGTTAATTATTTTTCAAGAAATTTGGACAACTTGTTGACAGGAAAGCTTTTGGGAAATAAAGAGTTAGGGTATTATAATAAAGCATATACTTTGATGTTGTATCCAGTAAATAATCTGACTGGTGTAATTACACCTGTGTTGCATCCGATTCTGTCAGAATATCAAAAACAGTTCCATATTATTTATCAGAAGTATATGAAAATTGTCAGGTTGTTAGCTTGTATGGGAATCTATATTGCACCGCTTTGTTTTTTGGCTTCTTCCGAAATAATCACGATACTTTTTGGTGATAATTGGACTGATTCAATTGTATGCTTTCAATTATTATCCATTGCCATTATTCCCCAGATGCTAAATTCAAGTGCTGGTTCGGTTTTTCAGTCTATTGGCAATACCAAACTTTTATTCATCAATAGCTGTATCAATACTTTGATAACCGTTATTGGTATCTTGATCGGTATTTTTGTAGGAAAATCCATCTACGTATTATCATTATGTGTTGCAATTGCGTATATTTGTCATTTTCTAACCGCATTTTATATGTTAATCAAAATGGGATTTAAGGTTAAAATATCTGGTTTTGTTAAGGATTTAATTCCTGAAATATTTATGCTTGCTTTGATGATTCTTGGGGTGGCTTTATATCCTTTTCATTTTGAAAATGTTTTTCTTTCTTTTGGTGTAAAATTTGTTTATTTAGGGCTTGTTTTTGTGATTGGATTGATAGTTAGTAAGGAATATAAATTGTTTGTTTCAATTATAAAGCAATAGTCGATTAATAATATTGGAAAGGGGAAATAGTAACGTGAAATTTATAAAAAAGATTATTTATCCTCATAAATATAATACTGACGTTTTTATTAAGTATTTAAAGCAAAGGGGTGTCGAAATAGGTGAACATACGAAGTTTATAAACCCTGTCAATACTTATGTGGATGAGCAAAATGCAAGTTATATTAGCATCGGTAATAAATGCTGCATCACAGCTGGGGTTACAATTCTGGCACATGATTGGAGCATTTGTGTTGTAGCAGAAAAATATGGTCAGATGCTGCCTGGACAACGAAGAACCATTATCGGCAATAATGTGTTCATAGGATTGAATTCCATCATTCTAAGCGGAACTGTCATTGAAGATAATGTTGTTATTGGAGCAGGCTCAGTCGTAAGTGGGAAAATTGAAGCAGATAGTGTTTATGCTGGGAATCCGGCAAGGAAAATTATGTCTTTAGAAGACTATTTTGAAAAATGTAAAAAAAGATATATCCCTGGTGCAAAAGAATATGCTGCAAACTTTGTTAAAATATATGGACGAGTTCCGAAAACAGATGAAATGGGTTGTTACCAAACAATGTTTATAGACAAAGAAATGATTTCTGATAATATGTTTGCCGATTCAATTTACAAAAATGCTTATCTGGGTGTACCGAAAATGTTTGATAGTGTTCAGGATTTGATAGATTACAAAGAAGAATTGTTCTGATGGCAATGAAAAAATCACACTTTAATAAATCATCAATCACTCAAAATTAAATAAAAGTGACATACTCCGTTATCATTGTGTGTATGGAGTATGTCACAATGATTACTTTGAGAGCTGTCGGTGGTTATGCGTTATCGACCGCTTTTTTTAAAAAAGAATCGTTAGTCTGATTCGGGTAAAACTGCCTTAACTTCTGTTAAAATATCAGGATATAAACGCTTTTGACCCACATCGTTGGGATGTATGCCGTCTGAATTATAGAAAGTGTCTTTGAAATCAGGATTTTGAGGGTGCATATCGGAAGAATGGTACATATCCTTGAATCGTATGCCACGATAAGCGGCAACATCCTTTATGAGTTCCGTATATACTCCCATACGCCCTGTTGACACTCCTTCCCACCAAGGATCATAATTGATCCAGGGGGCAGGTGACAGCATTAAAATACGTGCGTTCGGAGCGGTGTTCTGAATATTATCAAGAGTAATATTCATACAGCCTCCTAAGGTATTGGTTGTTCTGTCTTTGGCTGCTCCGAAGTCAAAATTTGTTTTGCTGCTTGTACCACAATCGTTGCCGCTGCCGAAGATAATTACTAAATCAGTATCGGTATCAATCGTAAGAGCCTGTTGCATAAAGTTGGAAATGGTATTTTCATTATCAGTGCCGCATTTATACCCTGTTCCGCTGATGGCAACGCATTGTATAGTAGCTCCTGTTTTTTCTGCAATCCAGTTATGCCATCTTTTTGTACAGGTATGGTTGGCAGTATCTGACCATGAGTCACCTAGTACTGCTATTTTTTTACCTATGTATCTTTGATTGTCAGCATTGACAGCTTGATAATGGCTATTGAGCCAGTCAATAAAATTTTCATTGGTGACACTGAAAACACTTTCACCTGTATACGGAGTATATTCATTGGTATAAGAAATATAAGCAGTAGTTCTATTATTAGTTGCAAATGCTGTTCTGTAGTAGGCAGCGTTATGCGGAACAACAGTCGAAAGCACACTATATTCATGACCTGCAATATAATTATGTTCTGCATCGTAAAAGGCTCCGTAGCCGTTATAGTTTTTGTAAATCATTTTATGAGGCGTTACCGCAATATATCCGGTTACATAATAACCTGTTTGTTCTATGGTTTCGCCATTCTGATGATTGATGTAGTAGCCATATGTATCATCAGCATAATTATATAAATTTCCGATTGTGTTATCAAACCATACAGGCGACATAGTTCTAAGATCTTCATAGATACTCTGAAGCTGGGTTCTGACTGCTGTTCCCGCTGTGGCGTATATAGCATTGTCGACTCCCGTTCTGATATCTACAAGCTCACTGTTGCCTTCGGTGTCGTTGTTGTGGGCGATGATATTGTCCACACGGCTATTGACTGTTGCAATCTCAGAAGTGATTCTCGTACCTATACTTCCTGACACATCACTGATATTCTGATTGGTATCATTTATCGCTGTTTCTAACTGTCTTGATGCCCTGTCAGCGACATTTACAACTGCTTCATCAACACGGGCAATTTCAGTATCAATATGCTCATGGGCTTCTGTGATCTTATTGTCTAATTTCTTGATCTCATTTTTGAGCTTAAGATTTGTTCTGACATAAGCGTCAGCAGGAGATGTTCCCATAGGAATGTCACGGTGTTCGTTGCCGTTGTGGTCTTTGTAATAGTTATCAAAATTACCCAATATCAAATACCTCCTTTAAAATAACTCTTGCTGCTGCATAGCAGCCTTTTTCGTTAAAGTGTGTTTCGTCATTTATGATACGCTCAGGATATTCGTTATGTATAATGCTGAGAACATCCTTGCGATTTGGTCTTTGTTTCAGGATATCAAAGACGATACTTGAAACGACCGTTTCGGAATTGTTAGCAAAAACAGGTGTTTTGAGTATGGGTTCAACATCAATGAATCTATCCCCGAAAGCTTCTTTGACTGCCGTATAATATTCGTTCTGTTCAGGTATCTCATCAATATGAAAGAATCCCGATACATACGGGTTTTCCGCTCCGACATATTCAGCCATACGCTTAATACGATCAATAAGCTCCATCGGTGTCATTTCGTTTGTGTCGATATTTTCAATCAATACAATGGATTTATCATTGATGCAGCGGATATGAACCGGACGTTTGTTATCCTCGCTGTCAACACAGGCAACATAGGCTTCCAGTTCATTCAGGGCGGGTACATAGTCACTTTCTGACATAACTCTCGGTACTTGAGCAATAATCTGGTTTTTGTTTTCACAGTAAGAAAGTACGCCATAGGGAATATGTGCTTTCAGCGGTGTGTTTGGTACGATTTGATAATAATCACCGTCAGCAAACCTGATAAAAGCACTGTAATAATAATCACCGTTCAGATCGGATGTTTCTTCCGGAGACAGTTTGAACGGGTATTCACCTATGATCTCGTCCTCACAGGAAAGTGCGATCTGTACGGGTTCCTCCGTGGATGTTTTATCGGCTTTTTTGATGAACAAAGTAATTTCATCACCCTCTGAGATCAGAAACGGCTCTCCGTGAATGTCTTTGATTACGATACTGCCGTCAAAAGTCGAGCCTGTATAGAGATGCAGGTCTTTTGCACATAGAATAATAGGCAATATGGTTTCCTCCTTGTGTTATGTTAAGTTTTTTTGGAGTGGGTGACTATTTCATCTTATCCACTCTTTTTGAATTATCGGAGAAAGGAATATGATTTTTCTATTGATAGTAGTATATACACGAAGTGTGTAGAACTTAAAAATAAAAACCCTTTCACTATACCCCCTAAAAAGCGAAAAATTCGACCTCAAAAAGTCGAATTTTGAAAAAATAAAACTTATTTTTAGACAATTTCTACTTATTTTCTAAATTTACTGAATAAATATTCGATAAATTGATTATATTGTACAAATACGTTTTTTCAAAAATGGATTTGTACACAACAAGGTCTGCTATCCATATATAAATACTGCTTTTTACAGCAATAAAATGATAGGTTTGCTCAAAAAGATAATCAGTAAATTCAAAAAATAGGTTAATAATGCTATTTACAGATTTTTTGATATTCACAATGATGAACGTATACGGATCTATAAAACTAA
>CADCRH010000073.1 GCA_902803805.1 uncultured Ruminococcus sp. | reverse complement strand
CCATATTGAGATATAATAATTTTTGCAAGAGCAGGATTTGTTTGCTTAATATTGATAGGATATTGCAGCTTTTTTTCATATACCCACATAACAGTTAACCCTCCCGTATATCCCAAGGCCAGGGATCGGAAATCCAAGACCAGCGGTTGCCGTTTTCGTCAGATGTCGTAAGAGGTCCGAATTTTTCTTCATACTGAGTTCGCAGCTTGTCGCTTTCCTGACGATATTTATTTAATGCTTTGGCAGCCTTGCTGTCATCAGGGTGAGTATCAAGATATATATGGAGGTCGTTGACAGCAAAATCGTATGAAGAAAGCATTCTTAAAATTCTTTCACGTTCAGTCATCATCCGTACCCCCGTTCTTACAGTCAGGTGTAAAGGGTTTATTTAATTCGGGGAAAATTGTTCCCATTTGTATGCCATGTTCAGGGGAATACAATTTTCTCGCGTTTTGAAAAGGAATATATGCCATAGCAACCACCGTGTTTTTCGGAAGCGGTTGTATAAAAAATTCTGAATTTTGAAGCTCTTTTATTACATCCATAAAAAAACTCCTTTCATTTTTGCTTCATAAATATAATATGCATTTTAAAAATTTGTGTTACGTTATTAATTGATGGACAGCTTTCGTTAATATTTTCGCATAAAGTGTGATATATTATATTTACAGCGGAAGAAAGATTCAATAAATTATTGACACTGTGCGCTCTTAACGATAAAATAATGTTATAAGATTATTTTATTGCAAAGGAGCAGTTACAATGGCAGAAATAAAACCCTTTAAAGCACTTCGGTTTCATACGGAAAAGGCAGGCTTGATAGATGAGCTTGTTTGTCCGCCGTATGATATTATCAGTGAAACTCAGCGTCAGGAGTATCTGAAAAAAAATCCGAACAATATTATTCGTCTGGAACTTCCAAAAGGTGATGATCCGTATCAAACGGCAGGGGAGATCCTCGAAAATTGGATCGATAACGAAATTCTTAAAAGAGATGACGAAGAAGCGGTCTATATTTACGAGGAAGAATTTACAATTAACAATCTTCACACAAAGTTCAAAGGCTGTATTGTTCGTGTAAAGATTGAGGAATTTTCAAAGGGTGTTGTTCTGCCGCACGAGGAAACCCTCTCAAAGGCAAAGCAGGATCGTTTTAACCTTATGAAAGCCACAAACTGTAATTTCAGTCAAATCTATTCGCTCTATATGGATTCCGAGCATAAAATCACCAATCGCCTTGATGTTCTTTCGGAGGGGAAACCCGAAAACGAGCTGACGGATAAAGATGGGGTAACACACCGCCTGTGGATTGTCACAGATAAGGAACAAATCAACGAGATCTGTCAAGATTTTGCCGATAAGAAGCTGTATATCGCAGACGGTCATCACCGTTATGAAACGGCACTGAACTATCGTAATTACTGTCACGAAAATAAGATAGGCGACGGTGGTGAAAATTACGTTATGATGATGCTTGTTGATATGGAGCATCCCGGTCTTGTTGTTCTGCCGACACACAGACTGGTTCGTGACCTTGCGGATTTTAATGCCGAAAAGCTGATCAACGAATGTAAAGAATATTTTGATATTGAAGAATATGATCATATCAATACTGCCGAAGAAAAGCTCAAGGCTTTATATGATGAGGGCAAAAAAGCATTTGCTTTTTACAGCGGCGGAAATTCCTATACGCTTCTTGTGCTCAAGGACAACAATATTACAGCGCAGCTTCTTCCCAACAAAAGCAAGGCAACGCAGCAGCTTGATGTTACTGTACTTCATACGCTTGTTCTTGAAAAGATTTTCGGAATTGATGCCGAAAATATGGCTAAGCAGATCAACCTCACCTATGTGAAGCAGTTTGAGGAAGCGATAAAGGCTGTCAATGACGGAACCGCACAATGTGCATTTATACTGAATCCTACAAGAGTTACCGAGATTCGTGATGTTGCCGCCACAGGCGAAAAAATGCCACAAAAATCAACCTACTTTTATCCGAAACTCATCACCGGTCTTGTTATGAATCAGCTTTTTTAATTCATAATTGCCCCGCGGGTGACAATGAGAATGTATGCTGACGAAAATGATATGAGAATCACTTTTGATTCATTTTCATTCTTCTGCTGATTAAATGCTGTCGGAGGATATGTATATGCTTTGTAAAAGCTGTGAAAAGGAAATTCCCGAAAACCATACCGTATGTACCTTTTGCGGAACAGCAGCGGTTGATGTTCTGAAGAATAAGCAGTCCAAAAAACGCAGTAAAAGAAAAAACAAGCATAATGTTACATATATAAAGGACAAGCAAAAACAATCCAAGTTGAAGAAAGAAGAGCAAGAGGAAAAAAGTATTTCGGATACATCTGCTGTACAGACAGAATCGGAAGTGCGTGAAATTCTTTTTGACGGTACGGAAATCGTTGGAAAAGATGAGCAGCTTCCGCAGGCGGATAATTCCCGAACACTTCCCGAATCTTCGGGGATAATGTACGAGGTAGCGGAGGAGCTTTACCGCCGTGAAAAGACTGCTTCCGAAATAGAAGCACTATGCCGTCCGCCTTTCAAAAAGGTGTTTGATGAAAAGCGGCTTGAGGAGCTGAACAGACAGGCAACGGAGCGTACAAGAATTCTTGTGTCCTCGGCAGCAGGCAGCGGAAGAACGGATTTAACAACAGGCAAGGCATTTTTAATGCAATTATTACTTTTTGTTCCGATCGTCAATATCATTTCCGCAATTTTTCTTTCGTTCGGCAAAAATACGAAATTGAACATCAGGGCATACGCAAGAGCCTTTATGATATGGTGTATGATTTTGATGACGGTTGCTTTGATTTATTTGTTGATTCATTCGGGATTGATTTCATTGAATTGAACGAAACAAGTTCACAGGAGAATTGAGAAAATCAATTTTTCTGTGAACTTTGTATTTTGTATCTGCGTTGTATGGCAATTGACAATTTTTAGGCTGTATGTTATGATAAAATACAATAGTAAATATGTTGCTATAAATCAAAATTTATATATCCCCGATATAGTAAGGAGTTGATTTCTATAAATACAGTCAAAAACAAAATAAACAATATGTTGGACGAACAAACTTCGTTCAAACAGGAAAATTTAGACAAGACGAAAATACGTAACCATAAGATTATTATGACCAGTGTTATAGGTATATTTACTAATATCTTACTTGCAGCGTTTAAGGCAGTCATTGGTCTTATATCTAATTCTATAGCCATTGTTATGGATGCAGTGAATAATCTTTCTGACGCAGCAAGCTCAGTTATTACAATTGTTGGAACAAAATTAGCAGGAAAAGAAGCGGATAAAAAACATCCTTTCGGGTACGGAAGAATTGAATATCTCAGTGCGATGGTTATATCCCTGCTTGTTTTATATGCAGGGGTTACAGCGTTCACGGAATCGGTGAAGAAAATAATTCATCCTGAGATACCTGATTACTCGATTGTAACATTGATCATTGTCGCAGTAGGTGTTGTTGTAAAGATTGTTTTGGGACGGTATGTTAAAGGAGTGGGAGAACGTGTGAATTCGGATTCTCTTGTTAATTCCGGTGAAGATGCGATGATGGATTCCATTATTTCAGCCTCTACTCTTGCAGCAGCGGTGATTTATCTTATCTTTCATATTTCACTTGAATCGTGGCTTGGTGCTATGATAGCTGCTGTCATTATTAAATCGGGATTTGAAATGCTGAAAGACACCTTATCCAAGGTTCTGGGAGAACGTGTGGATGCTGAATTGGCGAGAAATATCAAAAGAACAATTAATAATTATCCGGAAATCAGTGGAGCATATGATTTGATCATTCATAACTATGGACCGGATTCTTATAATGGTTCCGTTCATATAGAGGTTCCGGATACTCTTACAGCAAATCAGTTGGATCAGTTGATACGGAAGATAACAATTGACATATATCAAAAATATGATGTAATACTTACAGCTATTGGAGTTTATTCTATTAATACGCAAGACCCTGATGCGGTGGAAGTAAGAGAACGCGTGAAAAATATTGTTATGTCTAATCAATATGTTCTTCAAATGCACGGCTTCTACCTTGACAAGATTGAGAATTCAATTCGTTTTGATATAGTCGTTAGTTTTGATGCGGAAGATAGAAATAAAATATATCAGCAGTTGTATGATGAGGTTCAAAAAGCATATCCAGAATTCGCTTTACAAATCATTCTGGATACTGATTTCAGCGAGGATGAATGATTTGACAAATTTCGCACAGCTCCTTATTATTGGAATTGATTGAGCAAAACAAGTTCACAGGAGAATTGAGAGAATCAATTTTCTTGTGAATTTTTTTATTTTGTGTCTGTATGATATGGAGATTGACATTATTCGGGCTGTATGCTACAATAGAAAACAATCATAACGGTGATGTTATCGCTATCAATCGGAATTTGAAAGGGGATAGAATGATGAAAAAACAAACACAAATCATTTTATGTATTGTATTTCTGTTGATTGGTTTGTTGACATTTACTTTACAGGTATTTGTATTTGAAGCAGCGGATGGAATTTTAGGATTCCTATTATGCTTGTTGAGCATTTCTTTCGTTGCTGGAAGTACAGTTAAATTCTTCACATTAAGTAAGAAATGGAGAGATTCTCTTTTTGACACTTTAGATTTTCTGTTTTCTATACGGTAATGCTGATTGAATAATGATAAGTTCGCAGGGGATTGAGAAAATCAATGTTCCTGCGGATTTGCATATGTTGTCACGATTAGAAATGGATGGAGGGAAAAATGGAGTATGACTGCGGTTTCCAAAAAGGAAACAATTGGTTCAGGTACCGCACAGGCGGAATTATTATTCAAAATCATAAAATGCTTTTCGTAAAGAGTTCAGTCGGTGATTATTATTATATGATTGGCGGCGGCGTTCATTTAGGCGAAACCTCAGAGAAATGCATTGAAAGAGAAATTTTGGAAGAATCGGGTATTACTGCATACGTAAGCTATCTTGCGATGGTATGTGAGAATTTTTTCAAAGGAGTGGACGGAAACATTGACGGTCTTGACTGTCATACCATTGAATTTTACTATTATATGACTGTTTCGGATGATTCGGGTATCTGTAAAGAGATGACCGATCAAGGAGAGCAATTGGTATGGATACCGATTGAAAAGATTCAGCAAAGCAAAATCAAGCCGGAATGTATCAAAGAACACATCTATGAAATTATGAATGAGAACAAAACCATTCATATTATTGAGGAAAGAGATAGATGAATCAATTCAGTTAGAATGTAAGGATTCTTTGAAATATATAGTGCAAATTTTAAGATACTGAAAAACCGTCCGATGTTATATCGAAAAACATCGGACGGTTTCTATATGATTTAAAATTCTTCTTTGATACTGCGGAGAAAAAGTTCGGACAGACCGTCTTTGGGAGTGATCGTACCTTTTATCACATTGTTAACGGTGTTGCATATGGGAAGGTCAACATTGTATGTTTTGCCTAGATAGACAAGTGCTTTGGTCGTGTCGACGCCCTCGGCAAGAAGCTCAAACTTTTCGCCTTTCACCAACATTTCTCCGAAACGTCTGTTATGACTGTATTGTGAAAAGAGAGTTGCTTCATAGTCACCGAGATGACAAAGACCGTATGCCGAAAGCTCACTTCCGCCCATTGCTTTGATCAGTCTGGAAATTTCTCTTGTTCCTCTGGACATCAATGCACCTTTCAGAGAAGAAAGGGTCAGACCGTCTAGCATACCTGCGGCGATACCGATCGTATTTTTGGCTGCTGCGCCAATTTCGTTTCCTATCAGATCTTTTCCTACATAAAAGCGGATCAGCTCACTGGAAAATTCTTTGATAAGGTCGGATTTAAAATCAGTGTGACGTGAATCAATTACCATACAATTCGGGATTCCGTTGCTGAAATCCTGAGGGTGTCCCGGACCCACCCATATACCGACCTGCGTTTTGTCCGTGACAAATTCCTCAACAATTTCCGTAAGACGTTTGCCCGTGCTGACTTCAATGCCTTTCATACAAAGCACAATTCTTTTTCCCTCAAGAGGAAGTGTTGACAGTGTTCGCATAAAGGAGCGGAGCGCCTGAGAACTAATTGAGATGATAAGGACATCGGCGCTGCTGACAGCCTGTTCCAAATCATCGGTTATTTTGATAGACTCTCTGAAAGTAAGCATATTGTTTTTTCGTGTTGTTTTCAGTTCAATGAACTGAGGAGCGTCGGGCAGCCCCCATATCGTAACATTATGTCCGATTTTATCAAGATACCAGCCGATAAACGAGCCCCAGCGTCCGCAGCCGAGAAGTGTAATATTCATAGATTTGTCCTCCGTCATATAATATGAAGCTATTATAGCACAGACAAGAAAAAAAATCCATAACAAACCATCATTCATTTACAATCTTTTGTACAAAAATTTTTTTATCAAATACAACACAAAGCCAACAAAATATGATAAAATAGGAACAATGTATTTTTTATAAAATCAAGGAGAAATTTATGAGTAAGCTTACAGATATTTCATATGTTAAGGGTGTACTGTCAAAGTACGGATTTACATTTTCAAAAGCACTTGGACAGAACTTTCTTATCAATCCCAATGTATGCCCGAAAATGGCGGAAATGAGTGGTGCTTCGGAAACGGTCGGCGCAATAGAGATTGGACCGGGTGCAGGTGTTTTGACGAATGAGCTGGCAAAAATATCACATAAGGTCGTTGCGGTAGAGCTGGATAAAAGACTGCTGCCTGTTCTCAATGAAACCCTTTCCGAACACAAGAATATTAAAATCATTCACGGCGATGTGATGAAGCTTGATTTAAAAAAAGTGATAGAGCAAGAATTCGGCAGCGGCGAAGTGGTTGTTTGTGCGAATCTTCCGTATTATATCACCTCGCCTGTCATTATGCGTTTACTGGAGGAACGTTTGCCAATCAATACACTCACGGTGATGGTTCAGAAAGAAGCTGCCGACAGAATATGCGCCGCTCCGGGAACAAGGGCATCAGGTGCGATCAGTGCCGCTGTGCATTATTATTCCGCTCCTGAACTTCTTTTTAAAGTATCAAAAGGAAGCTTTATACCGTCACCGAAGGTTGATTCTGCGGTAATAAGAATGAATATATTAAAAGAACCGCCGATCAATATTACTAATGAACAGCTGTTCTTCAAGATTGTAAAAGCGTCATTTTCACAGAGAAGAAAAACGCTGTCCAATTCATTAAGTTCAGGAATGTCAATGTCAAAATCCGAAATCAATGAAATTCTTTCCTCTGCCGGTATCAAGCCCACCGCAAGAGCCGAAGAAATGACAATGGAACAATTTGCCGAAATAGTGAATCAATTCCGTAATACATAAAAAGAAAACTCCGACAGAATATCTCAAGCATACATTTAATGATTCATAATTATCACCCTTACTTAGTGTACAATAATTGATTTGTATTTGCATCAACAAATGATAATTTTATAAGTGAAAATTTTTTCGCAATACCGATTTCAACAAATAAAACTGACAGTTCCCACGCAAGTCGGAAACTTTTATGGGAACTGTCAGTTTTTTGTCTGTGAGGAGAGATAAAAATACCTCACTCATTATTTTTTAGCCTTAAATCCGAAAACATCATTTTATCGATATTGTAGGCAGCGAGAGCGATCAGTATGCCGAATATCGCACCGCATATCACGTCGGTGGGGAAGTGGACATATAAATACAGTCTTGAAAGAGCAATAATGACTGCTAAAAGATAGGCAGCAAAGCCAAGTGCTTTATTATACATAAATACGATGGTTGCAAAGCCGAAGGCGAAAAAAGTATGCCCCGAAGGAAAAGAATAATCCGATTCGGCTCCTACGATAAGTGAAACAGTTTGATTCAAGTCATATGGACGTATTCGCTGTACAATGGGTTTTAAAATAAGATTGCAGGAGGTTACTCCCAAAATTAAGTTAACCGTCAGCGTTCTGCCAAAGGGTCTTGTTTTTTTGATGGCAAGACAAACAGCCGCAATCAGCACCCACAGAACCCCGTTGCCGAGCATTGAAAAAAACGGCATTGCTTGATTCAGAAAGTCGTTTGTCAGATTTTCCCGAATATAATTTAAAATGTAAAATTCCCAGTCCATAAAGACCTCCGATAGATTGATTTGATGATATTATAGCATAGATCGAACCGAAATGTAAAATAGATCAATTGATATTTTGTCGAAACATCGCTCAAAAGTATTTGTGTATAAATATAGATATTCTTGTATTTTTGTATAAAAACTTCGTCTTTT
>CADCRH010000072.1 GCA_902803805.1 uncultured Ruminococcus sp. | reverse complement strand
CTGGTGCGAGTGACGGGACTTGAACCCGTACGTCGTAAAACACACGCCCCTCAAACGTGCCTGTCTGCCAATTCCAGCACACTCGCATAAATATTGATTTGTAAGCAACAATAAGTATTATAAGGCATAGGAATCAATTTGTCAAGACATTTTTATAAAAATTTCGGACCCGAAATATTCGGATCCGAAACATCAGCATATTCTTTATTTGCCTGCCATAAACGGCGACAGCGAACCCGCCAACTGATTGACAGGCATTGTCTGGAGCCATACGTGACCGGGACCGTTGATCCTCGTATTGAAAAGTCCCTCTCCGCCAAAGAGAACGTTTCCGACACCCGAAATGGATTCGATCGACATTGTACAAGTCGCGTCCATTGCGGCAAGATAACCTGTGTCAACCAGAATGGACTGCCCTGCGCTGAGCTGATATTCAACAATACTTCCGTCAAATTCAAGAAATGCCACTCCCTGACCGGTGAATTTCTGCATAATAAAGCCCTCACCGCCGAAAAATCCTGCGCCGAATCTTTTTTGGAAGAAAATACTCATATCCACTCCCATAGAAGTAGCAAGATAGGCGTGCTTCTGTGCAATGATGGTTCGGTTCGGCGAAATTTCAAACGGAAGAATTTTTCCCGGAACGGACGATGCGAACGCGATCTCTCCGTAACCGCCCTGTGCGGTATAAATATTCTGAAAGATCGATTCACCCGAAAATGCTCTGGAAAACATTTTTCCGACACCGCCACCGGCATTGGTTGACATCTGCATATTCGGTGACATCCACGCCATTGCACCCTTTTGACAGGTCACAGATTCTTTCGGGTCAAGACTGCATACGACAACCGGAAACGGTTCCCCTTTGATTTCATACTTCATTGCAAAAACTCCTTTAACTGCAAATTTATTATTTTAACTATATCAGAAATTTGCATTTTTTACAATAGTTTTTGCAAAATAAAAGAAGTAATTTGTAGAAATTTCTTGTATTATGCATTTCTCCAGCGTGTCTGAACTTCGGAAGAAAGCTCTGTCAATCTGTTATAGTGCGTATGATAATCGTCAAAAATCTTGTTTTTATCTCTTTGGAAAAGTGTGTCATCCTCCTGCTCCACCGCATAGCTGACAAGACTTTTGATCTCCGAAATATCGGATAAGGCAAGGGCAGCTTCACTGTTCAGTTCCTTGTCAAGGTCATCAAAGTCCGCTGTTGCATTCAGTTTGATCAGGTTTTGGTAAAGCTCCGACAGCGTATCGAGAGAATGAATGTATTCTTTTGAAACGGTTTCATTATGGCAATTAAATGTTTCATCCTGCTCTTTCAGGTCACGGGTACTGTTGACGGAATCATTGACAAGTGTTTTGACAGAATTTACATATTCCTCATTCTGTTGGTTCTGCCCTGCCGAACAGCCGGCAAGCACAAACATCAGCATTGCTGTGATCATAAAAACGATTGAACGGTTCAATAGATTCTTTCGGGTCATACAATTCTCCTATCAAGAATACGAAAGCGCAAAGCTTCCTGTCAGCTCATAGATCTGTTCATACAAAACGGCTGTTCTTCCCTTGTAATAATTCATTATTGCCGTGTCGGCGCTGATCAGCAACAGACTGCCGTTTTCTCCGTCCTGTACTTCGGCATAAAAGCTTTCTTCCATCTGCTGTGTTCCGTTTTCCCATTCGGACTGTGATTTTTCAAGCTTTGCCTTTTCATCGGGATTGTCCTCCAACAGCGCAGAAAGCTGATCATAAGCGCTGGTGGATTCCACTTTCCACTGTTCGGCATATTTTTGGATAATGCTTCTCATTTCCGCAGTCGTACCCTCGGTATTCTGCAATTCTTCCGTATAAGCTTTATCGATCGCATTATCTTTGAACAGCTGGTTAAATTCGTCATTATTGGTAAATACCTTTGCTTCGTGGTAATCTTCCACTATCTGTTCATCATCGAAATAATAGCCTTCGGCTTCGCTGCTCTCTTCTTCCGAAGAATCCGGGGTATCCGATTCCTCGCTGCTCTCCGTTTTTGATGCTTCGCTGCTTTCTGCCTTACTTTCGGTACTGCTTTCACTGCTTTCACTGTTTTGTGTATCGGAAGATTCTTCATTGCTTGCTGTACTGTTTTCGGTATCAGACTCACTGCTGTCACTCTCCGACGGCTGTTCTTCCGTATCCGATACCGAAGCACTTTCCTCGGAACTGCTCTCATCGGACGATTCCTGTACACTTGATACGACAGTATCTCCGCCGTCTGCATTGTTCTGTTGATCTGTTTCCTCACCGCAGCCTGCCAAAACGGTCACCGACAACATAGCGGCAACGATCAGTGCCGATAATTTTACCTTCTTCATTTTTGGTTCTCCTTTCCTTGTCAACAGGATTTTTCAAGATACAATTAATCGGTATCATACTTTTACCATCTTTCCCATCCATATTATCACACTTTTTCTTTTTTATCAACTGATATTTTAAAGAACGACTGCCAAAACAAGCATTTCCCGGATTTTTTCATAAATACCGTCAAAATCACTGATTGGAAGCGGATTTGTGCCGCTGCCCACTTCGATCGTAAAGGCAGGACGGCGGAATTTTTCCACAAACCAATCCTTAAAGCCGCCGCCGCTCGCCAGACCTGTCGGCTCCCCTATTTTATAGCCGCTGGAATAAGCCATAATTTTTGCCATCTTATGCGCCTCGCTGTCACGATAATCACCAAAATTCCAATAGATCTCTTCTCCCTGACTGTGAAAAGCAAGCGCGTGTGTAATATGACCTGTTCGGCAGTAAGAGGCAATGGTACGGCTTTCGGGTTCGCTTTCGGGAAATTCACCGCCGTAGCGTGTCGGTGCAGCAGACAGGATACCGCTGTCGATTTCCAGTTTGCGCAGTTTTTCCCAGTTAGCCGAAAAATTATGGTTAATATCCACGCCTGCCGCATTTGACTGCCAGGAGGACGTATTGCCGCCGCTGGCTTTTTTGACAAGTGCTTCATAACTGCCGGCACTTGCTGCACCGTTAATTTGAATTTCTACACCATCAGGATTAATGCACGGTACGACCGCCAGTCCCCGACGATTTAAAAAACTGCCTATGCGCACACCGCACATACTTTTCCCTGTCATCACACTGAAACAAAGCTCATCAATAAACCGCAGAAGCAAAAGTGATGTGATCCACTCCATTCCGTGGAATGCTCCGGTAAACAAGACCTGCTTCTGACGATTGCCGATACAAAGAAGGTCGATCGGACGCGAACATCTGCTTTCACCGATGGTATCACGGGACAAAAAACCGTAGTCGATCAGCAGATTTCCGATCAGTGCCTCCCGTGTAGTACGGTCGGCTTTTCTGTAAATCAGTTTTGTATCCAACACGATAAAATTCCTCCGTTTGGGCGTATCCGAAAAAACGAACAGCCGTTATTTTTGATACATATAATATATACTTTTGTTCTTAATTTTTATGTCACATTCTACCCGAATGATAAATTCTGATTTTGATGGATATTGACATCACGACACTTTTACATTATTATAGTATAAAACAAAAAATAAAGAGGTGTATAGGAATGTCAGGCGACTCTGACGGGACATTTCGTTTATTGATGACAAATTTGAACCCCGTCATTTCAACAACAGGCGGCATTGTGATCTCAACCGCCGCTATTCTCGGACTGCTGGCACTCTGCTATTTTTTCTCACTGTGCGACCATGCTGCTGGAAGCGCCAATGTCAGCGCGCTGAAACAATTCAGTGAACAAGGAAACAGCGGTGCAGGTCTTGCCTTAAAAATCAAAGGCGATATGATCAAATACTCACGCTCTGCACAGACAGGTTTTTCGCTGAATGCCATTGCCCTTGTGATCATTGCCGAGCTTACTTACACGGCGCCGATACGTGCTGTGCTTTCGGATCTGATTCCCGACAGCGGTATTGCCTCCGCAATCGCAGTGATACTGATATTTATGCTGGTATCGGTATTCGTCATCACGTTCGGTCAGCTCATTCCCGGACGCATTGCAGCCGAGGACAGCGACAAAACACTCATCCGCTGCGCAAGACCGTTTTTTATAATGTGTATTCTGATTGCTCCGTTTGTTTTTGTATGCTCCGGCTTAACAAATATTATTCTCAAAATATTCGGTCATAATACGAATAAAAACACCAATCAAGTCACAGAGGAAAAAATTTTAAGAATGGTGGATGAAGGCAAGGAGGACGGCTTTATTGAAGGCAACACCAAAAATATGATCGAAAACGTCTTTGATTTTGATGACACCACTGTCGGAGAAATAATGACGCACCGAAAAGACGTTGTTGCTGTGAAAGACAGCCTGAAAATCACAGAGCTGACAAAAACGGCGATCGAAAGCGGCTATTCCAGAATCCCCGTCTATCACGAAAACATTGACAGCATTACGGGAATCATCTATGTCAAAGACCTTCTGCAATATGTCAGTACCAACGTCCCGACGGAACATATCGGCAAAGCGATCATTCGTGAAGCGGTATTTGTACCCGAATCCAAACGATGCAGCGAAATGTTTGAATATATGACAAAACATAAAAATCAAATTGCCATTGTCGTTGATGAATTCGGCGGCACGGGCGGCATTATCACAATGGAGGACCTGATCGAATCCATTGTCGGCAGCATTCAGGACGAGTACGATAACGAGGACGACGAGATCAAGCGTGTCAGCGAATCCAGTTTTTCCGTTGACGGTGCTACTTCACTGGATGAGATCACCGACCTTACCGGTATCCGCTTTGATGATGAAAGCAATGACACCATTGCAGGTGTGATGCTCGACCGAATGGGTCATATTCCGAAAAGCGGAGAACACCCGTCCATCGTCATCAACGGCACACGGTTCACGGTACAGGAAATCGACAACCGCAGGATCTCCAAAGTTCTGATCGTCAAAAATAATAAAAAACAGTGAAAACATTCCCGTTCAGCTTTTCAAATTTGACGCTGAACGGGAATGTTTATTTTTCTTTCGATTTTTTGAAAACAATAAATTTGCTTAAAAGATAGTTCAGGACAATGACAATGACCTGCGCGGCAAGCTTCGGAATAAATTGATCCATACCAATAAGGTCAATGCATACATACAGTATCAGCATTTCAACAACAAGCGAAAAGACCCTTGCTCCGTAAAACGAAATCGTTTCTTTGAAAAGTTCTCTGCCTTTTTTTGCCGTTGAATTGAACACAACACTTCTGTTCGTCAGATACGCAAAAAGCACCGCACCGACCCACGCAATGATATTGGTGATGTAAGTATTGACACCGACAAAGATCAAAACCGTATAGATAACAAAGTTGACCAGTGTGGTAAGCACTCCGAAGATAAAGTACAGGATGACTTCTTTATATTTTTCATAAAGCTGTTTCAGGCGGCTCATCAGGAAGCTTCACTCTCCTCTGCGGAAGTTTCTTCCTCAATAGTAATACTGTTGACCTGTCTGGATGTCGGTATCAGTTCCACCTGCTTCAACAGTTCCTGTATATAGTTGCTGTTGGTATAACCCTCGATATGGTCTTGCAGAACGGCAACATATTGATTGTCGGAAGTTCTGTAAAGCTTTAAAGTATTGGTATCGGTATCGCCGTTAATATCCTTAAAAGAATATTTGATACTGAACACCTCGGTACAGCCGTCAAGCGATTTCGGAGAGGACAGCGACCGCCTGATACCTGCTACATTATTGACAAAAGCAGAAAGATTCGCATAGTTAATATCGGAACCGTTATAGGTAGCAGTTGTTGTTGTCACTTCCTCATATTTGGCATTCACAACGGTTTCGCGGTGATAGTCATAGTGATAGCTTTTGCCGTTGTAGGAAATGTCTGTTGATTCCAGCGTTTGCGGATACGGCTTGATGATCGAATCATCAAGCAAGTCACTGTATTTTGTGTCATACCAACTGAGATCCGACTTGTTCATCTGATAGACGATCGTGGCACCCTTTTTCATTATATAGACATTGCCGTCGGCATCTGCCTTGGAAACAACGACATTTGCCGTACTTTTGTCGGTCGCGGATATTTCCGCATCAATATAGGGGTGATCCAGTCCGTATTTTGACAGTTCTTCGCTCTTTACTTCAATGGCAGCGACCTCTGTGCCGCTGATACCGTAAAAACTCTCTCCGTAGTTTTCTACCTCAATGGTATTGCACATTTCACGCTGTGGCTTTGTCATTGTGTATTTACTGTAATTGACAATATTCAAAACGTCTGTAATACTGATCGGTGCGTCAAAGTGTTCGCCCGAAACATTGACCTTGGAGATGGTATCATCCGTATTAAATGTGCCCGATATTTGCCGTTCAAACAGTTGGAGCCACTCATACGAAAACATATCCACCATACTTTTCTGCACAAGATAAACATATTTATCGCCGTCGATTCGCAGATAGACACCCTTATCATCGGGAGCATCATTTCCGATATACATTTTTACGGTCGTGTTGTCGCTGAATACAATTTCTGCGGTCGCTTTCGGGTCATCCAGTCCGTATTCGGCATATTTCTTTCCCGTTTTGTCAACGATCTGTGTTGCCGCCATATAATTGCATTCACTGACCAGTATATCGGTAAGACTCTTTTCGAGGGTTTCGGTTTCGTGTCCCTGCATTGTGTAGATCATTTCGATATCCGATTGTTCGGCAGCGGACGCTTCGCCCGAACTTTCGGAGGAACTTTCGGAAGAACTGTCAGAAGAACTTTTCACAGTGCTTGTATCAGTCAGATTTTCGGCATAGCTGTAGCCCATCAACTGATATTCGCCGCTTTCGTTTTTCACGGTGATCTCCTCAACGTCCAGATCGGTCTTATTAAACAGAAGAATGGTTTCGCCTGTGCTGACTTCGGTGACTTCCTCCGTTTCCGACGGAAGATTCAACACCACCGCCAGTCCTACGGAAAGAACCGCTACGCAGGAAACCGCCGCTATTATCAGCTTTGTATTTTTCTTCATAGCATTTCAACCTCCGTTATTTGTGTCTTCTCATCAGATAGACCACAAAGCCTGCGCCGAGTATCACAAGCGGGATCACCGCAAATATCACAAATCCTGTTCCGAATGCCGCATTCCTGCTCAATGTGATGTCGTGGTCGGAAATGACCTTTTCCGCAACGGTAATGACACTGGTATCACGGTCATTGAGTGTTGCCAAAACATTGAACACATACACACTGTTATTAAATGCCGAACCAAGATAGGAACGTGTCAGCATATAGTTGGAGCCGAAAATGACCAGTGTTGATCTGCCGTTGTCATTCCCCATAACGCCCTGTGCCGCCACACATACATTACCCGTTACGGCATCGGTCATAGACCATTTTCCGTCCTCTGCGTCAAACGGACAATAGCCGGAACTGTCCTTGGAAAGTGTCAGGAGAGGCGACGCAACATTATCATTCAGTACCACAACGGGGCGCGCCAGACCGACAATGACAGGATAACTGTTTCCGTCAATATTATCCAGATATAATTTAGAGCTGTAGGTACAGGCAATGCCGTCATAGTAGCCGCTTCCCATCAATCTTGAGGTATCCAGATCAAACGCAAGACCGTCCTCTATCATCATACCGTAAGCTTCCAAAAGTGCGTCCAGATTCGGGGTATCGGCGTGCCGTTCATACGGAACATAGATCACGTTTTTTCCGTACTTGTTATTGTTGAGCAAATAGTTATGCAGCTTGTCAACGGCGTCACTGGTAAAATCCTTTGTCGGCGCATAAACGATCACAGTTTCAAAATCCGTTGTCAGATCATCTTTTTCCAGCGATATTTCCTGCACTTCATAGTTATTGGACATCATCGTGCTTTTAAAATAGGAGTAATCGCTTCCGCAGTTATCTGTCACTAATGCCACTTTTGTAGAAACGTCACTGGTGACGGTAACAAGCGCGTTGTCAAATGCCTGTTCGGATTTTGACGAGATGATATAACGATAGGTTTCCGAGTACTGTTCAAAATTAAACAAGTCATCCTGCGTCAGCACTTTATATTTGTCACCGCTGCTGATAATAATATCATTGGTACTCAGATCTTCGTCGGCATATCGATCGGCATAGGTCGGATTCTGAACCAGATCGATATATTCTACCGTGATTTTTCCGTCGGAGTTCTGTGCAAACTGTGACGCGAGCAAGGAAGTCTGCTTATAATAGGTATCCATTGATTCATAGGAAGCCTTATTGGTCAGAAATGTTATTTTTGCGTTTTTCTTCAGGCTTGAAACAATTTTTCTGGAATCTTCGGTCATATCAAAGCTTTTTGTACTGGTAATATCCGTTGTCATTGCCGAATATTTATCCGTCAGAACGTCAGCGATGATATTGACAAGCACAACTGCTGCCACCACACAAAGCGAGATCACAATAGAAGCGATACGCTTTTTGCTTTTTCGTGTCAGCGGCTTTTTGCTTTTGGATTCTGTTTTCTTTGTTTCTTTCTTGCTGTTATCCTCCGTTTTTTCCGATTCTTGCAACATTTCGGTGTCATTGCCGGAAGTTTGTACTTCTGTTTCCGTCTGTTCGGTATTTTCGTTTTTATTTTTTTCGCTCATATTTTTGATGCCTCCTTATGCCCATCTTCTGCGCTCGATCACTCTGTCTGTCAGAAAAAGGAACAGGAATGTTGTTGTGATAAAAAATACAACGTCCGATAAGGTGATCAGTCCGAGGGCAAAATTTCCGTAGCGCGTCTGGAACGACAAGGCATTTAAAATATTTTTCAAAAACTGCCACTCAACCGTGGAAGCGATCGCGTCAACAAGGCTGATCACAATATTGACCACAAAAGAGAAGATCGCCGCAACGATCACGCTCTCGGTCATTGAGGAAACAAAAATACCGATCGCGGTAAATGCCGAACCCATCAGAAACATACCGAACACATTGCCGATGATCACACTCCAGTCGGGCTGTGCGATAAACGAAAGAACAACTCCTTCAATGATGTAGGAACAAAGACACAACAGAAAAATCACCATTGCCGAAAGATATTTTGCCGTTACAATGGACGCAATACTGACAGGCGAGGTGAATAGTGCCTGATCAGTCTTTTGTTTCTTATCCTCTGCAAAAAGCCGCATTGTGATCAGCGGAATAATAAACAAAACGATCATAAACATACTTTGAAAGACGGTGTACATATTGGATGTTCCACTGTAAAGACAATAGAAATAAAAATAAAGACCGCTGAAAACCATAAATGCCGCCGTCACCACATACCCTACGGGTGAGCTGAAATAAGACGAAAGCTCACGCTTAAAAATTGCTGACATCAGGAATTACCTCCGTTTTCGTTAAATTTGCCTGAAATAATGTCAAGGAACGTTTCTTCCAAAGAAAGTTCTATCGGTGACATTACAAGAATCGTACTGTCAGACCTTGCGATCGCTCTGTAGATCGGACGGCGAACGTCCGTACTGCTTTCCACCACAAATTCGGAACAGCCGCGCTCGGTTTCGCCGTGGCTTTCTACATTCGTCACACCGTCAATATTTCTGATCAGACCGTAAATTCCCTTTTCTCTGCCCTCGATCACCAGTTTGACACGACGGGTATCGCGTCCCGACTTGGTAAGCTTTGTGGTGAAATCATCTGCAACAATTTTGCCGCTGTTGATGACAACAATTTTGTCACATACGGACTGCACCTCCGACAAAACGTGGGACGAAAGAATAATGGTGTGCTTTTTGCCCAGTCTGCGTATCAGCTTGCGCATTTCGATGATCTGCGCAGGGTCAAGACCTGCCGTCGGCTCGTCCAGAATCAGCACGGGCGGATCACCGAGCAGTGCCTGTGCCAGTCCGACACGCTGACGGTAGCCCTTGGAAAGATGCTTGATAATTCTTTCGGAAACATCATCTATTTTCACCATTGCGCATATCTGGTCGATATGCTCTTTCAGAGGAAGCCGAACCTTTTTCAGATGAAACATAAATTCAAGATATTTTCTTACTGTCATATCGTTATACAGCGGCGGTATTTCCGGCAGATAGCCGATTTTCTTTTTGGCTTCAGTCGGTTCTTCCAATATATCGATACCGTCGATCTTGACGCTTCCCTCATCGCTAGAGATATAGCCTGTGATAATATTCATCGTTGTCGATTTTCCGGCGCCGTTCGGACCGAGAAAGCCGAGAATTTCACCCTTGTCAAGCGAAAAGCCGACATTATCGAGTGCTTTGTTTTTTCCGTAATACTTTGTCAGATGTGCTACTTCAATCATTTTGTTCCGCCCCCTGTTTCCATATCGATCTCAAGAACAACAGGGCAATGGTCACTTCCGTAAACCTCGGAAAGGATGTCCGCCCTGGTGATTTTGTCCTTGATTCTGTCCGAAACGATAAAATAGTCGATACGCCAACCTGCGTTGTTCTTGCGTGCATTAAAACGATATGACCACCAACTGTATCTTCCCGTATCGTTCGGGTGAAGATAACGAAAGCTGTCGGTAAAGCCCGATGAAAGCAGTTGGTTGATTTTTCCTCTCTCCTCATCGGAAAAGCCGGGATTGCCTTTGTTGGTTTTGGGATTTTTCAAGTCGATCTCATTATGTGCCACATTCAGGTCGCCGCAGTAGATCACGGGCTTTTCTTGATCGAGCGTTATCAGATATTGTAAAAGATCGGTTTCCCACTGCATACGGTACTCAATTCGTCTTAACTCATCCTGCGCATTCGGCGTATAGACATTGACTAAATAAAATTGTCCTGCGTCAACCGTTATCATTCTGCCCTCGTGAGAATGTTCCTCGATATTCATTCCGTTGAGAATGATCTCTTTTGGGGTATGGGGCGTAAACACAGCCGTTCCCGAATAGCCCTTTTTTTCGGCGCTGTTAAAATATTTATGATAACCGTCAAGAGGAACTTCGGCTTGTCCCTCCTGCATTTTCGTTTCCTGAATACAGATATAATCGGCATTTTCGTTTTTGACAAAATCGATAAATCCTTTCTGCATACAGGCACGGAGTCCGTTGACATTCCAAGAAATCAATTTCGTATCGATCATTCCTTTCGATTTTTTTATGTTCATAAAGTATAGCATAAAACGCTATACATAAGCAAGCAAAACGGAATATTCGCGAAAAATATCCTCCCGTTGCAATTGATGTTTTAATAGGTTATAATTCAGTATAACACGAAATTTTTAAATTTTAATGAATGACAGCTAAAAATAACATTGAAAGGGTGATAAAATGAAAAAAATTTTATTGATACTGACAGGCGGCACCATTGGAAGCACCGAACAGAACGGCATTATCTTCACCGACACGATGGGAAAGAACCGTGCTGTTGAACGGTATCATCAAAAATACGGAGATGTGATTTTCACACTTCAACAGCCGCTCAATATTCTGAGTGAAAATTTATCTGTCAACCACTGGGAAGTAATCGTCAACCATATCCGTAGTCTTGACCTTTCGGAATATGACGGAATGAT
Organism: uncultured Ruminococcus sp.; assembly: GCA_902803805.1. Taxonomy (GTDB): domain Bacteria; phylum Bacillota; class Clostridia; order Oscillospirales; family Acutalibacteraceae; genus UBA1213. The sequence goes on along the minus strand of CADCRH010000072.1, from coordinate 3,451 downwards.
CATTACACACGGCAGCGATACGCTTTCTTATTCTTCAGCAATGCTGGCATTTTGTTTGTGTGGGCTTCGTCTGCCTGTTGTGATCACTGCTGCTAATTATGTTCCCGATGACAGCAGAAGCAACGCACTTGACAATCTCCGTGCCGCCGTTATAATGATCAACACGACAAAAAATGGTATATTTACTGTTTACAAAAATGATGGTGAAGATTTCTGTACGGTATTTATGCCGACAAGGCTCCGTGAAGCAGACAGATTTCTTGACCGCTTTTCTTCTATTGACGGTCACTGTATCGGAACTGTTCAGAATGACCGCTTCACACCCGACAGACACGCCCCCACACTTGACGAAATAAGCGCAAAAAATCAGCCTATCTTAACCGATAAGCTGATTTTGAAAAGCAACGTTCTGATGATTCGTCCTTATCCGTCCCTCAACTACGACAGTATCGCCCTGCCCAACGGCACAAGAGCGGTTCTGCACATCACTTATCACTCGGCAACAGCAAGCGCCGAAGCCGAAAACAGTGCATTGACATTTCTGAAAACGTGCAGCAACAAAAAGATCGATTTTTACCTTGCGTCATTCAAAAAGGCGAATACTGCCGTTTATGAAACGGGAAACCGTCTGATACAAAACGGCGCTGTTCCTCTTTACGGTATCTCGGATGAAAGCGCTTATGCGAAACTGCTCCTTGCCTATCATACCGATACAAAGAACTCAAAAGACTTTATGCGCCAAGATCTGTATTTTGAGCAAATATAATTATTTTTTCTTGTAAACATCCAAAAGGCTCTCGAGATATTCCGTATATTCTTTGCGGATATTGCGGGGGCTTTTCAGCTCTATGCCGTCGCCGAAGCCGCAAAGCCACGAAAAGAACATAATGCTCTTTTGAACGCTGACCGTACAGAGAAAATGTTCCTCATCATCCTTATAGATTCCTGCCTCGTTTCCGAACCGGTCAAGAATCACACCGATCAGATCATTCTTTACCCGTAAAACGACATCGGCACTCTCACCGCTGAACATTGAAAAAGCCGTATTGGCATATTTTGCCGTATCAAATTTTGCAAAATACTTTCCGCCATCACGTTTGGTTTTCAGGACGCTGACGTTTACCATCCGGTCAACACGGAACGTTTTGCGCTGCAAGCTCTCTTTATCATAGGAAAGCATATAGTAGTTTTCGTTTTTCCAAAGCAAGGCATACGGACTTTGTATATAGAGTTTCGGTTCGTCGTTCTCGTCCGTTTTGGGTTTTTTCTGCAATTTATCCTCTGTACCGAAATCCAGCACGGTATTCAGGTAATTAAAGGAGATCTGTTTATTTAAAGCAATCGCATTATGTATGGCATCAATGCTGTAAATGACCGACCAGTTATCGCTTTTTACAGCATTTTCAAGATAGATCTGGCGGTGAAGCTGTGAGCGGTTGTACTCGGAAGTCAGCCCTTCTAGCTTTCGGATAATATCCTGTGTTTTCTTTGCAGGGATACAGCGTGAAGCGCCAAGTGCGTCAACCAGCATTTTCAGCTCCGCCAGTTCAAAATCCCTTGAAAGAAGCTTATAGCCTTTTTTACTTTTTTCGATATTCATACCGTAATCGATCAGGCTTTCGATATAGCTATATACCGATTTTCTGTCTGCACTCAGGTTTTTGGCGTTCAGTGAAGCGATCAGTTCCGAAGTTTTAACATAATGGTTTTCATCACTTTTGTTTTTCAGTTCATCAATAATATAAAGAATTTTTAATCTGTTATCACCTTTTGACATATTGCCCTCCCAAAGATATAAGTTCCACACTTTATTTCTTTTACGCAAATTATATCACCAAATTCTTTATTTTTCAACATTTTTGTGCTAAAATTAGCATTTATTTTTCATCAAAAAATCTTTCAAATTTTGTACAACATTCATTTTCAGTTTTTGTATATCAAATTTATTATGATATTATATTGTTTTCAATATATTTCCTGCTCTAAATTTCTGAAATAGGCGGTATCAAAAAAGTCAACGATCGATATTTCCAAACCGTCACATAATTTTTTAATGGTTACGATTCCTATATTTTTTGCCCTGTGGTTGACAATGTCACTTACCGTTGACTGAGTTACTCCCGCAATTGTCGAAAGCTTATTGACCGTAATATGGTTCTCATCGCATAATTCCAGTATTCTTTTTGCTACAGCTTGTGAAATATTCATACTAAACACTACTCCTTCAGTCCAATATGTGCAACTGTTCTAAATCATCATAGCAACTTTAGTATAAAAAAATTAACGGTTTACCGTTGACTTTGTGCAGAATATATGCTATCATAAAGTTAACGATAAACCGTTAACAATAAATATTCAATTAAGGAGGTCATCTTTATGTTAGAGGGAATACTTTTAGTGATTTATGCCATCGCTGCTTATTGGGCTGCCGGACAAACGATCTATGCCAATAAAATCCGTATCGGTACGTGGAATGATTTAGTTCTTACAAGACTTATTGTTGGTATGCTTCTCGGCATTATTCTGATACCGATAGCAATTTTTAAAAGAAGAGCATAAAAACCGTTATCTCATTCAAAACAAAAACTTCTGTAACAAATTGACTTGCCGATTCGTTACAGAAGTTTTTGTTTTTCTCAATTTTAAAATTTTTTCAAATTCATATTGACAACTTTCCTTGTCATTGCTATAATAGGCTTGACAAGGAAAGTTGTCATTTTATTCAGAAAGGGGAAGATGTACTGTCAAATGCCGCTTTATAATCAATTAAAACACTATCGGGCACTTCTTGGTGTCAACCAACAGCAAATGGGTTCTCTGGTCGGTGTTTCCCGGCAAACGATCAGTCAGATCGAAAGGGGCGACTACTCCCCCTCCGTAACACTCGCACTGAAAATCGCAAAAGTCTGCGGTGTTACAGTAGAAGATATTTTCAGTTATGAGGAGAATGAAGATGAAGAGTAACAAAAAGAAAACAACCAACGGACTGAAAGCGACCATCCTGTTTTTGGTGATATGTCTGGTGTCGGGCTTCGTAATAGGGCTTGCCGCCGCAATGGCAGAGGATTATTTTGAAGGTGTTACCTTTGAAAGCATCCTGAGCGGTCTCAGATATATCGGACTGCACTACAGCGTTCACTTATTTATTATAATGATCGTTTTATCGACCGCCGTTACCGCTGGCTTCTACTTCTATTCCAAAAGAAATACCGGACTCTGGGATAACGAGGACGATGAATTTTACAGCAAAAAAATCGATATTCCGCTCAGCCGCGGACTTTTCGTTTTAAATTTTGTCAATATACTCAACTTCGTTTTGATAGGACTGTATTATTTCGGGGCATATCAACTGGATTTCCCGGAAAAAATGGCAAGCGGAATCTTCGTTGATATTCTTTATTTCGCGTCCGTGATCCTTACCTCCGTAATGCAGTTTAAAATTGTTTCGCTT
>CADCRH010000071.1 GCA_902803805.1 uncultured Ruminococcus sp. | reverse complement strand
GCTCCACAGGGCAAGGATAACGGCTAACGGCCGCCGGGGGTGACCCCAGGGAAAGTGCAACAGAGAGATACCGCCTGCTTCGGCAGGTAAGGATGGAAAGGCGAGGTAAGAGCTCACCAGCATACAGGAGACTGTATGGCTATGTAAACCCTATCCGGAGCAACACCGACTTGAAGTGTTATCATCGGCCCGATGGCTTCAGACGGGTGGCATTGAGCAGTATCGGTAACGGTCTGCCAAGATAGATGGCTGTTCACGACAGAACCCGGCTTATCGTCCCACTCATTTTTGACATTACTGCACCGTCAATTGGCGGTGCTTTTTGTTTTGACAAAAATAAACAAAAGTATATACAAATCCCTTTTGAATATGATATAATATGATTATAAAATTTATCTTGATAAAGGGGGCTTTTTTATGGCTAACAAGATCTCAGACGGCATTAAGAAGAAAGTCAAAAATATGCAAACGGAATTTATTGTACTGAATGCGGCATTGATCGTCCTCGGAATACTGATGATCGCGTTTTCCTCCACGTTTAACGAGATCATTTGTATGGCAATCGGCATCGGCTTGTGCCTATGGGGCGTTATGCGTGTGATCGCCTATTTCAGGCTGCACAAACAAGAGGTTTTCGGGTCGTTCGGTCTTGTTCAGGGCTGTGCAATGATCGGCTTTGGTATCTACTTCCTGGTGAATCCGAAATTTTTCGGAAGTATCATCGGTATCGCACTGGCTATCGTTCTGCTCATTACCGCTGTCACCAAATTTCAGTATGCTTTTGACCTGTTGAAGTTGGAATCTCCCTACTGGTGGATTCAGTTCATCGCCGCAGGATTGATCGCTGTATGTGGTATTCTTGCCATTACAAAGCCATTTGGTCTTGCCAACATCATAATGGTATTTATCGGAATATCGCTGATCGCTAGCAGCTTATGGGATATTATCACGGTACTGCGAATCTCCAATATTCTGAAAAACGGCATTAAACAAGCCAAAAAGAAAAGCAGATATGTCGATGTTGAGGTCGATTCCGAAGACTGACCGCACAAAATTTAACAAACAGAAAAGTCCGCGGCTTCAATGTCGCGGACTTTTACTTTTCGTTCTTGATTGTAATGGTTGGGGACGGGAAGCCAGGGGCTGTCTGCCCCTTAACACCCCGACAAGCTTTTGGAAAAGCTTGACCAAAACTTTTGATTTTCCGAATTATTTTTTGAGCGGTTTGATATAAACGCCCTTTCGGGTCGGTATCAGTTCTTCGGGAATTTTATGCTCACGCTTTGTCAGTTCTTCATAAAACGTATAAAGCGTCTGAACGCCGTTTTCAAGAATATAATAGTGTCTGATATAGGGAACAAGAAGAACCAGCAACATTCCGAGAAGAACCAATACAAAAATACTTTTGTAAAAAAACAACGCAACAACGATCATCATTGTCAGCAGTGCAAACAGCACCGTTACGATCAAGTGAACAAATCTCTCGTGCTGCCAGAATTGTATTTCTGTCAAAAGTTCTTTTTTGATGGTTTCGATGTCCTCTATCTCTTTACCGCTCTCCAAAAGTACCTGAAAGCTGCGAATATATTCTTTTAATTTTTTGCCCATTTTTATCAACCTAACTTTTGGAAATTTTTCGCTCCATTATATATTCCTTACACACAAAGCCCCCGCCAATGTCTGTATCAACTGCCCTCAGCTTACGGAACCCCAAATGCTCATAGACATTGATCGCAAAATTATTCTTTCTTTCAACATTCAGACGAAGTTTTTTGATATAGTCAAAACCGTGTTCCTCTGACAGGAAAATCGCGTCAAAATGCGCTATCGTGCGTTTTGCAAGTCCCTGACGCCGGTATTCGGGCTTTATGTATAGTCTGGAAATATAGGCATAATCTGTTTTCAGAATGATACATATATACCCTGCCAGTTCTCCGTCCGCCATCAGCATATAGTAGACATACCCTTGGGACATCTGTCTTTTGACTGCTTCCTTTGACTGGAATTTTTTCAGCATATAGTTGATTTGCTCAGGCGAAAAAATATCCTTATAGTAATTATGCCAAACATAGTTTGCTGCTTCCTCTATTTCAAGTATCTGTTTTTCCGTTGCAACAGGCATTACATCAAATCTCATATGAAACCCTCCAAACATAACAATGAATACGAATGTATAGGTTCTGTTGTATT
>CADCRH010000070.1 GCA_902803805.1 uncultured Ruminococcus sp. | reverse complement strand
TTTTTGTATAAAAACTTCGTCTTTTATTTTCTTGACACAAAAACCAATATATGATAATATTTGTATATATCATTTATATGGAGGATTTAGGAAATGAGTAAAAAAAGCAGGTTTTTAAAAATCGCTCTTGCCGGTGCGTTGATTCTCACAATGGTTTCTTCGGGTGCTGTTTTTGCTGCCGAAACCGTTACTGATGTTACGGATCCGTCAAGTGCGGTTGATATTGAAGTAAAAACCATTTTCGATACTTGGATCAATTATCCGGACGCTTCATTCGGATCAGCGTATGATGCAGGTTGGAAGTACGATTCTACCGAAAACTGGCTCAACACAACAAAAAATGTAGGATGGACAGGTTTCTACAACCCTGCGATCGACAATCTTACAACCGGTCAGTTTGCGTTTAAGATGAAAAACACAAACTTTGACCCCTGCGGTTTTACCTGGGGTATGGTGACCGGCGGTACCGAGGAGGATCCGGAGTATTCTTTCTATGCATATGAAGAATGCCACTACAGCCGTCGTTGGAGTATTGCTTATATCGGAAGTTGGCATCCCGCAAAGGACGGAGACCCGCACAAGGGTCCTCTTTATCACGCAACGATAGATGCCGATGATGATACTTATACTCACAAAGGAACAGATGCCGACAAAATAGGTTATGCAGAGGGCGAGGTTCTTGCTTACGGAACTTTTAGCGATGTATTGGATGAGTCTATTGAAAGTCAATTCCACGATGTCATCATTAATGTCGGTGAGGACGAGGTAACCGTGACCGTTAACGGTACTGAAATCGCAAAGGTTGAAGCAAAGGTACAGGCAGGAAGCTTTGGTCCTTATGCTGTAAGTGACCCCAGTGCTTACTTCACAGATCTTAAGATGGTTTCAACCAACAAGGTTATGTTGAACCCTGTTTTTGAATACAGAAACACAGATGATGAAAAAGTAAACGAAGCATTTATCGGAGACGACATCACCATTAAAGACCTTTCTACCTATGAGGGTTCCAAGATCACAGAGTATCACTGGATCGTAACAAAAGACGACGAAGAAATTTACAATGGCAAAGAGCCTTATACCGAATATACAAAAGAGCTTGGCACCTATGTTACAAAGCTTCAGGTGACCAATGAATTCGGTATTTCTTCCGATATTTATACCGATACCCTTACCGTAACAGAGGTAAAGAATACGCTGACTCCGAAGTTTGTATATACAGACAGCGAGGGCAACGAGGTTACAGAGGCAACTGTAGGCGATGAGATCAGTGTTGAGGATCAGAGCAAATATACAGGTTCTGAAATTTCCGAATATGAGTGGACAGTAACGCTCGACGGAGAAGAAGTATATACAGGTTCTGAGCCTTATGCAGAATATGCTTCGGCAGAGGGTGTTTATAAAACAACTCTCGTTATCAAAAATGAAGCAGGCGACGTTTCCGAAGAATATTCTGAAGAACTTGCGGTAACTGTAAAGGAAGAAGAAAGTTCAGAGTCATCGGTTGAATCTTCCGAGGAATCCAAAGAATCCTCTGTAGAGTCCTCCGTGGAATCTTCTGTACAGCAAAGCAGTACGACAAGCACAGCTTCGTCACAGGAAAGCTCCAAAACAACTGTAACGGCAACAACTACCTCAACGACAACTTCAACAACGACCACAGTATCTACCGTTTCTAACAGTGCAGCGGTAAATACAGGTGAAGGTGATATTATGCTTCCGGCATTCCTTGCAACAGCTCTTTCCGCACTGGGAATTACAGCACTTGCAAAATCAAAGAAAAAGCGTAATCAAGACTGATTAACGATCATTCTATGAAAAAACAGGCGGTCTGTTGTATCAAACTACTGACAGACCGCGTTGTTTTTATCAAAATAAAAAAATATTATAAAAAATTTAAATTTATGGTTGATTTTTTCAATCGGATGTTGTATAATAACATTGTTGCCGATAATCGGTGTAAAACAAGACAGAAACGTATTTTTGGATATGCGGACGGGCAGGCCCTGTGCAACGTCGTACCGTGAACCATGTCAGGCGGGGAACCGAGCAGCATTAAGCGTGCTATGAAGTGTGATGCAGTCAGTCTGTTCGTACGCATATCCAAACATATGCTACCGTTTAACGGTCTGTCTTGTTTTTTTAATCGGAATCGTTTTTTAATCATTCCGAATGGAAAAAAAGGAGGGACGCAGGAAAATGTATAGAGTGTTATACAGAAAATATCGTCCCCGTTTTTTTGCGGATGTTGTCGGTCAGTCACAAGTTACCGATACCCTCAGAAATGAACTCAAGGCAAACAGAACAGCACACGCTTATCTTTTTACAGGTTCAAGAGGAACAGGTAAAACCACCTGTTCCAAAATTTTGGCAAAGGCGGTCAACTGTCTGAATCCGCACGATGGCGACCCTTGCGGTGAATGTGAAGTCTGCAAAGGAATAGACGACGGCAGTATTATGGATGTTGTCGAAATCGATGCTGCCAGTAATAACGGTGTTGACGATGTAAGACTTCTTCGTGAAGAGGCAAATTTTACTCCTGCAAATACCAGATACAGAGTATATATTATCGATGAAGTCCATATGCTTTCTATAGGCGCGTTTAACGCACTGTTAAAAACACTGGAAGAACCGCCGGCTCACGTTATTTTTATTCTTGCAACGACAGAGGTACACAAGCTGCCCTCCACAATTATGTCGAGATGTCAGCGTTTTGATTTTCACAGAATATCGCCGCAGGATATAGCAAAACGTCTGGAGGATGTTTGTGAAAAAGAGAACGTGACCATAGAACGTGATGCTGCACTCCTGATTGCAGGCATAGCAGATGGTGCAATGCGTGACGCACTTTCTTTGCTTGACCAGTGTATGGGACACGACAGCTATATCACAGAAGAAATTGTTCGCAAAACAGCAGGTCTTTCCGATAAAAGTCATCTTCTTGCTTTAACGGACGCGATTTTGGAAAACAACGCCGCTGAAGCAATTGATATAATAGGCAAACTTCATTCTGCATCAAAAGATATGGCAAGATTGTGTGAGGAACTGACAGAGCATTTCCGTTCTATAATGCTGATCAAAACAATGAAGCAGTCTCGTGATGTCCTTGTGATATCGGAATCGGACTTTGAAAAAACAAAGGAGCAGTCCGATAAACTTCAACTTTCATTCGTGATTGATGTTATAGACATACTTCAATCAGCAACAGAAAAAATGCTTCACGGTGTGAACAGACGGATTGAAATGGAAATGACTGCCGTAAAGCTTTGCGTTCCAAAGGAAAGTACAGCAAATACATCGGTACTTGAAACAAGAATTTCAGCGCTTGAAGAAGCCGTAAAGGTATTGAGGTCGAATCCGCCGGCGCAGTCGGTAAAAAGGACAGGATCCGATTCTTTGCTGTCAGCACCCATCAAACGACCGTCACAGGAAGAAATGGAAAAGCTGCGGCGTGAGGCAGTTCCGATGACACAATGGCCGGAGGTCGTTGAAGATATAAAGAAATATTCACGCACAGTGGGTTCCGGATTTGAGGGAAGCACCGCTTATATCAGCGGAAAATATGTTTTGGTGGATTCATCAAATAATATTTGTTTTGAATTATTGCGAAAACCCGCACAACGTGACCGAATGCGTGATTCTATCAAAAGAATTACCGGTAAGGAATATAAGTTGGGACGGTATTCCTACCCTGATGAAGAAAAATCCGATGACGCCCTTGAACAACTGGTGTCGGATTTCAAATCGGCAGGAGTTCCTGTCGAGGATAAAAATAAAAAATAACACAAATCGGAGGAAAATACAATGAAAGCAAGATTACCAAAAGGCTACAGCAATGGCGGAGGCGCAACCAATATTCAGCAGCTCGCACGTCAGGCGCAGAAAATGCAGGAAGAAATGGATGCAGCAACAAAAGAGCTTGAGGAAAAGGAATATACCTCAACCGTTGGCGGCGGCACTGTTACAGCGATTGTTACAGGTAAGCTTGAAATTAAATCCCTTGACATCAAAAAAGATGTTGTAGATCCGGAAGATATTGATATGCTGTCCGATCTAGTGATTGCTGCTGTTAACAATGCAATCAAGCAGGCTCGTGACGAGAAAGCCGAGAAAATGGATGAAATTTCGGGTGGACTGAATGTTCCAGGACTTCTTTAATTTTAATTATGGCTGAATATAACGTAGCATCATTGTCAAAACTAATTGAGCAGTTTGAGCGTTTGCCTGGAATTGGTCATAAGTCGGCAACAAGACTTGCGTATTATATATTGTCAATGCCTGAAAGTGAAGCGAAAAAGTTTTCGGAGGCTATTTTTGACGCACATAAAAAAATACACCATTGCAGTATTTGCTGTAATTTGACCGATACGGATGTTTGTTCAATATGTTCAGACGAAAGCCGTGATAAGTCGATCATATGTGTTGTAGAAGATTCACGTGATGTAATGGCTCTTGAAAAGACAAGAGAGTTCAACGCAAGTTATCACGTGCTTCACGGTGTTATTTCACCGATGAACGGAATCACACCCGATATGATTAAAATTAAGGAGCTTCTTGCACGACTTGGCAATGATACTGTAAAGGAAGTTATAATGGCGACCAATGCAACCGTTGAAGGCGAAGCAACAGCAATGTATCTGTCGAAACTGATAAAACCTCTCGGCGTAAAGGTGACAAGACTTGCCTATGGTATCCCTGTAGGAGGAGATCTTGAATATGCTGATGAAGTAACGCTTTCAAGAGCATTACAGGGCAGAAGCGAAATATAATGATTCGGAAGGAGGAGCTTTTCGTGGCAAAGGAATCACTGAAAACAATTGCACAAAACAAAAAGGCTTTTCACGAATACTTTGTGATGGAAAGCTTTGAAACCGGTATTGAACTTTTCGGTACAGAAGTTAAATCGATTCGGCAGGGCAGAGTGAACCTAAAGGATGCTTGGTGCAGCGTAGATAACGGAGAACTTTTTGTAAAGGGTATGCACATTAGCCCTTATGAACAAGGAAATATATTTAACCGTGACCCTATGCGTGTCAGAAAGCTTCTTATGCATAAAAGAGAGATAATGCGTCTTTATGGTACAGTGAAGCAGGAAGGATATTCGCTGATTCCTATTTCCTTGTATTTTAAGGGTTCTAAGGTGAAACTTCAGCTTGGACTCTGTAAAGGTAAAAAGCTGTATGATAAACGTAATGATATGGCGGAAAAAGCCGCGAAACGTGATATTGAGCGTGCGGTCAAAATGAGAAACCGCTGAAAAAATTCAATCTATTTGGGGGCGTAAAGGTTTCGACGGGGAGTGTAAGCTTCGGCAAGCGAGCAGCGGCACTGTGGAACCGCTATAAAATCCGCAGATTTAAACAATAAACGACAACAATAAAACTGTTGCTATTGCTGCCTAATTAGCGGCAATCGTTTTTAACGGAAGTACCACGATCCGTTAAGGGCGTTGATTAGTGGTGAACGTGAATAAAGCAGTGCTTCGGGCTTTATCACGGATCAGAAGCTACCGTAGTACGAAGTCTGTTGCCGGACGTCGTGTGAGGGGAATCTTAATACAGCAACTACGCTCGTAGAAAACCGTTGTAAGTACTTTTCGGACAGGAGTTCGACTCTCCTCGCCTCCACCAAAAGTACCTTACTCGAACTATTAGGCTCAAAAAAATTTGAGAAGTTCGAAGTAGTTTCAATATTTGATGGATTTTTAATGGCATTAAGGTCACATTCAAAGAATTCTTGGATGTGGCCTTTTGTCATAACTATGAGATTTTTTAGTTTAGCAGATTGGTTTTTAGCAGCATTGTTAATTTTAGAGATGTCTTCCTTTATGGGTTCAAGAAGACTATTGAATGGCGGTTTAAATGTCGCTTCGACACTGAAATCCTCATTCGGAGTATTGCTTATGTAAAATTTTTCAAAAATTGCCTGATTCATCAATTTTTTAATGGTATCACTAGCATTTCGATAAGCTCCGGCGCAGTCCTCTATGATATCTAGAGCCGTTTTCAGGTTCTGAGCGATTTGCTCAAATGTAGTATTATGCATTTTTATCTCATGCTCTATATTCGCAAGTTCTTTTGCAATTTTCTGTTGCTCAGATTTTAGAAGATCTAAGGGGATTGCATCGCTATAATGTGCTTCGAGAAGCTTTTTTCTTTTATTCTCTAGAGCGTGTTCACATAAAAAGAGCATCAAAAATCATAGCCAACATGATAACAGAAAGAAAAATTGAATCGAGTTTATCGTAGC
>CADCRH010000069.1 GCA_902803805.1 uncultured Ruminococcus sp. | reverse complement strand
TCAGTGATCGGAGGAAGTAATGTTTCAGGAATGGAAGAAGCGTTCTATCAGGGCAAAGGAAGTAGAAAGAATTATATGGTTTTCGGGACAGAAAAAGCTTTTTAGGGAAATGTCCGAAACAGAGTTTCAAAAACAGATGTCGGACGCACAAAAAATCAATGACAAACCATTTGGCAATCCTGAAAAAATCATTCGCCGTCACATTGAGGAAAGATATATTGATACAATGCAGACTTTTGTGTGGGGCGGTGATAACGATAATACGAAAAAAGACAATAAAACAATCATTTATCTTCACGGCGGTGCCTATGTTTATCAGCCGATGATACTGCATTTCAAAGCCGCCGATCATATCGCTAAAAGCACCAATTCCCGTGTTTATTTTCCGATCTATCCGAAACTGCCGAAGTATCGCTTTAATGACACTTATCCTTTGATCGATCAGCTTTACAGCGAGATACTCCAAACGACCGCTCCCGAAAATATCACAATGATCGGTGATTCGGCAGGCGGCGGAATTGCCCTGGGTTTTGCGCTGTGGCTGAAAGAATTTGATCTTCCTCAGCCCAAAAATATTGTGCTTCTTTCGCCGTGGCTCGATGTGACAATGTGCAATAAGTCATTGTATAAATATGATAAAAAAGACCCCTTGCTGTCACCGTGGGGATTGCGCAGAATGGGCAGTATGTGGGCAGGCGGCGAAGATGGTATGCTGCTGCCCTATGTCAGCCCGATTTATGGTGACTGTAAAGGAACAGCAAAAATAACAATGCTGGTCGGCACACACGAGCTTTTTTATCCCGAAGTGATACGCTTTCATAAACAGCTTAATAAGCAGAAAATTGAACATAATTTGATTATCGCTCATAAGCTGAACCACGATTTTGCCGTTATGCCGATACCCGAAGGCAGACGTTCACAGCGAATCATATCGGACATTATCAACGGGAAGTGATAAAGTTTGAAAAAGAACACGGCAGTATATCATTATGTTGATGAGATCATCAACATCGATACAGCAGAAACATATATGATAGCGTCTGATAAAGTACAGACATTCGCCAATGACACAACGGCACTGAGAGCGTTTTTCTCCGAAAAGAGTATTAAAAGCGGCTTGTGGAAAGAAACCATTCTGTACTATCACGAAATCTGCCATTTGTATCATTGTTATCCTCTGCGGCTCGGCATAGCGGAACGAATCTTTTCCAAAGATCGTATTTTTTACTTGCCCGTGCTTTGTATGGAGATAGACGGTGTGTATCATCACGTGGAATATCACAACAATTGGCTGTGTCTGGATTGCCGGAGAACCTGTCCGGTGTTCCTTCATTTGCCCGATTCAGAACATATGCTCTACCAAGACCCGTTTTCTGTCGAAAGACCGAAACAATTCCAACATATCACTTGTCAGCAGTGCGGACATTTATTGCAAGGTTATCTTTTGCCGGCTGACGAAATATCATAAATCACAAATCCCCGACAGACGTTCATCACAAATACTGTCGGGGATTGATTTCTATTCTTCTGTTTTTGCGATCTCTATGCCGAGGTCAATCAACTGTTGTGCGTCAACGTCTGACGGAGCATTTGTCATCAGTTCACTTGCGTTCTGTACTTTCGGGAACAGTACCACATCACGCAAAGTCGGAGCTTTGAGCATTTGCATTACCAAGCGGTCAAGTCCGATTCCCATACCTCCGTGAGGCGGAGCACCGTATTTGAATGCGTCCATTAAGAAGCCGAATTTTGTATAAGCTTCTTCGTCACTCATACCTAGCATTTCAAACATTTTTTTCTGTAGATCAGGATTCGTAATTCTGATTGAACCCGATGAAAGCTCGGTGCCGTTGAGTACCATATCATAAGCTTTGGCGTAAACTTCGCCCTTGCTGCCGTCAAGCTTGTCAAGACAATCATCTGTCGGTGAGGTGAACGGGTGGTGCATTGCAATCCATTCGCCGCTCTCTTTGTCAAATTCAAAGAACGGGAACTTGACAACCCAAAGGAAGTTGTAGCCGTCACCGATAATATCAAGACGCTTTGCACATTCCACACGAACCGCACCGAGTGTGGTAAGAACATTGTTGGTGTCCGTGTCGGCAACGATGAATACAACATCACCTTTTTCCGCACCCGATTTTTCAAGAATAGCGTTCATTTCATCCTCGGTCATAAACTTGGCAAGGCTGGAAGCGATACCGTCATCATTCATTCTTATCCACGCAAGCCCCTTTGCACCGATACCGCGGACAAATTCGGTCAGCTTGTCAATTTCTTTTCTGGTGTATGTCTTAACGGCATTCTTGGCAGTGATACCACGAACAGAACCGCCGCCCTCAATCGCACTCTTGAACACACCAAAACCGCTGTCTTTTACCGCGTCCGTCAGGTCGAATATCTCCATTCCGTAGCGAGTGTCGGGCTTGTCCGAACCGTAACGCTCCATCACTTCATTGTAGGTATAGCGTGGGAACGGTGTCGGAATGTCAATGTCCAGTACTTCTTTAAATACTCTCTTGATATAACCCTCACCGATCTCAAGAACATCCTCCATATCCACAAATGACATTTCAAGGTCAATTTGTGTAAATTCCGGCTGACGGTCTGCACGAAGATCTTCATCACGGAAACATCTTGCGATCTGCATATATCTGTCAAATCCAGCTACCATACAAAGCTGTTTGTACATCTGGGGCGACTGGGGAAGTGCATAGAACGAACCTTTGTGGATCCTTGACGGAACAAGAAAATCTCTTGCACCTTCGGGGGTCGATTTGATGAGCATAGGTGTTTCCAGCTCGATAAAGCCGTTTTCGTCAAAATAGTCACGGGTCACTTTCGCAACCTTGTGACGGAAAATCAGATTGTTCTGAAGTTCGGGGCGGCGAAGATCAAGATAACGATATTTGAGCCTTGTTGCCTCGGCTGTGTTGCAGTTGTCGATAATTTCAAACGGAGGTACTTCCGATTCCGAAAGAATACGAAGTTCCTTGACTTCAATCTCAATATCGCCTGTCGGGATTTTGTTGGTTTTGGCGCTTCTTTCCCTGACAACGCCGACTGCCGCAAGAACATATTCGGAACGTACTGCCGCCGCCTTTTCAAAGACCGATTTTTCGGTGGTATCATCAAATGCCAGCTGAACAATACCCGTTCTGTCACGCAGGTCAATAAAGATCAGATGTCCCATATCACGCTGACGCTGTGTCCAGCCACATAAAACCACTTCTTTGCCTATCTCTGAGGCACGAAGCTCACCGCAGTAATTCGTTCTTTTAAGACCTGTCAAAAATTCTGCCATAATCATACTTCCTTTATCATATTAGTTCTTATCGGTTAATGGTCGTTAAGCTGTTCGATCAGCTTTGAGTTGTTGCTGTCAACATAGGCATTGAAAAATTCAATAAAGAAATTGTCACCGAGCGTGATCTCCGTTTCTTCACGGGTTTCCATATTACGCAATTTTGCCTTGTTTTCGGCGATCTCATTGTCACCAATGACAATACTGAATTTTGCTTTGATCTTATCGGCATATTTCATCTGTGCTTTCAGACTTCTTCCGACAATATCGCCCTCAGCGATCAGTGAAGCGCTTCTGACACCCTCAATCAGATTAAATGCCTTGATCTTTGCGGCGTCACCGATACCTGCGATATACAGGTCGCATACAGGCGGCTTCGGAATTTCGATGTTCTGGCTTTCAAGCAAAAGAAGCAGTCTTTCGATTCCCATACCGAACCCAAGTGACGGTGTATGCTGACCGCCAAGTTCCTCTATCAGTCCGTCATAGCGTCCGCCGCCGCATACCGTGCCTTGTGCGCCGATGTCGTTGGAAACAAATTCAAATACAGTCCTTGTATAATAATCAAGACCGCGAACGATTTTGGGATTGATGGTATAGTTGACTTCTGCCGTATCAAGACAGCTTTTCACACCATCAAAATGAGTGCGGCAATCATCGCATATGTAGTCAAGAACGGTCGGTGCATTCGCGGCAACTTCCGAACATTCGGGATTTTTACAGTCAAGAATTCTCATCGGGTTTCTGTCAAGACGTGAAAGACAGGTTTCACAAAGACTTTCTTTGTGGCTTTCAAAATATGCTTTGAGGGCATTGTGGTAATCCGGACGGCATTTCTGACAGCCGATAGAATTCAGCTCAAGACTCAGATTCTTGACACCAAGTCTGTCAAATATGGATTTTGCCGCACAGATCACTTCGGCATCCGCAAAGGGGGACGCTGCACCGTAAACTTCCATACCGAACTGGTGAAATTCACGCTGACGGCCTTTTTGGGGTTTTTCATAGCGGTAGCACGAAGTAAGGTAATAGGCTTTGATCGGGTAGCCGTCATTATATACACCGTGTTCCAGTACGGCTCTTGCCGCGCCTGCCGTACCTTCGGGACGCAGCGTTACACTTTCGCCGCCCTTTGTTGTAAATGTGTACATTTCCTTTTGAACAACGTCTGTTGTATCTCCGACAGAGCGGTTAAAAAGCTCTGTATGCTCAAAAACGGGAGTGCGTATTTCCTTAAAGCCGTAAGACTGAGCCTGTTTGCGCATAATATCCTCGACAAACTGCCATTGATAGCTTTCGGCAGGGAGTACATCTTCCGTACCCTTGATTCCGTTAGTAATAAGCTTCATACTGGTATCTTCCTTTCGGATTTTATAAACT
>CADCRH010000068.1 GCA_902803805.1 uncultured Ruminococcus sp. | reverse complement strand
GCAGACACTGAAGAAAGCTCTGCCGATGAAAGCTCCGAAGAAGTCAGCATAGAGGAAGGCAATGCAGCCGCAACCATCACTTTTGTCAAGCCCACAGAAACTAAAAAAGACACAGACTGGGCGTCAACAGTTTCCGTAAAGGTATTTACGGCGGATTCTATGGCGAAAGACGCAGCAGCGCAGCAGATGAACGACAACGGCGACGGTACATATACATTGACGGTTCAATACCCCGATGATGGTTCGCAAATGGTTGTTATTTTCTATGATGACGGAAGCAAGAGAAATCTTTATCCGGCATCAGGCTCACTTCCGTTGGAGGACGGCAAGACCTATGACGCAAACGAAGGCTGATAACGGCTGACAGACAGAAACATCAAAATAAACGGAGAAGTCACTTTCAAAATTGGATTTCTCCGTTTAATTTTTTGTGTTGTTTTGGGAATCAAACCGTGATATAATGTATCTTGTTAAGGGGAAAGGATTCTGACAGAAAGCGATGAATGATTTTGACAAGCTTTTAAAGGTGGTAGCGGCAGAAGCAAAGGCGGCAGGCGTGCCGATCTCATCAAAAGTGGTTCCGCACGTTGCTGTGAATACCAGAGCAAAAAAGCGGTTCGGACAGTGTATCTTAACAAACGGTATTTATACAATCGAACTTTCGGGAAGACTGCTTGACGCACCCGAAAAATCCTGCCGCCAGACGATTGCACACGAACTGATACATACGTGCAGAGGCTGCGGCAATCACGGAAAATCCTTTCAAAAATATGCCGCCGTAATGAACCGAATGTACGGTTACAGTATCAAGACCACCAACTCCTGTGAGGAAATGGGGATTGCTGAGGAACAAAGCGTCAGTGCGGCAAAATATATCATTCAGTGTCAAAGCTGCGGTGCGCTCATCAAGCGTATCCGATATTCCAATGCGGTTGCTGATCCCTCAAAATATCGATGCAGGTGTGGCGGCAAGCTGAAAAGAATCAAGTAAGGATGTATAATGGAGGAAACAGCGTTGTATAAAGGATTTCAATTGATTTGTCCGATTTGTGGAGCAGGTCTTGAACAGAACGGGAAAAGTCTGGTGTGTGAAAATCATCACGGCTTTGATATTGCCCGTCAGGGATATATTCATCTTTTGCCCGTACAGCAGAAACATTCACTTTCTCCGGGCGATACCAAAGAAATGCTCGAAGCAAGAAGACGATTTTTGAATGCCGGTAAGTATCAGCCGATATGCGAAAGTGTCATCAATGCGATTCGGAAGTATGCTCCGTGCGCTCATCCCGTTCTGGTGGATATAGGGTGCGGAGAGGGATATTATACATCGGCTTTTGAGCAGAACTGCGGTGCAAAATGTATCGGAATCGATATTGCAAAGGACGGAGCAAAAATGTCCTGCGCCAGAAGCAAAAATGCGGTGTGGCTGGTGGCGACCGCTTCACAGTTGCCGATAGCGGATCATTCCGCCGATATTGTGACAGCAATGTTTTCGCTGCTGCTTCAAGAGGAATACGCACGTATTCTGAAAAGCGGCGGCTGTGTCGTGGAAGTGACAGTGGGTTCCCAACACCTGATCGAGCTGAAAAGTATTATCTATGAGGAAGTCTTTCAACAGGATAAGCACCCCGAACCGTGTGGTGACTGCTTTGATGAAGTCGAATGTACCGAATATCAATATAACATCACACTTGATAATGATGAACTGAAAAATCTTCTTTTGATGACGCCGCATTTTTGGCGGATTCGTCAGGAGCGCCGCGAACAGTTGGAAAATACCGAAAGATTAGCATTAACGATTCATTATTGGGTAAGAGTTTTGAAAAAGAAATGAGGGAAAGAAGATTGAAAAAACGGATTGCGCTGCTTGTTTTGGCGATGGCAATGGTGCTTTGCGGCTGTTCGCAGAGCAGCGGAAACAGCAGTGGGGAAACAACCGCCAACTCTGAGGATGGAATTGAAATTGTAGTCGATCCTGACACCGCGAACAATGATCAAGACCAAGGGGAAGGCTCTCTGATCGAGCGAAAGAAGCAGCAGGAAGTTTCGGCACCCGAAAAAAGTATCAGTTTTGAAGAAGCGTGTGAGCTGCTGGATTCGTGCGATATGGAAAGTCTGTATCTGCCGCAGCCTGCAAAGGATTATAAAAAGGAATATTTCGGAACTGTTAAACACGATCATATGGATTTTTATTCCATCTATCTTTATATCGAAAACGGTAAGGAAAAAATTTATGTCGGTACTAATTATATTGTTTCGTGCGACGGTAAGTATGTAATGAAAAAAACCTGGACAGCTGAGTATTATAATGTGGAAACCAAAACTGCCTCTGCCGACCTGGCACCCGAAGAATTGTATCAGGGAGCCAAGATTATGCCGAATGACGCTTTAAAGATATTGTGCGATAAGGACGGCACAAAATTGAAGCTGGGAGAGGATACCTCCATTTATACCTTTGAAGTAAGTACTAAAGTTGTTGATGTCGATAGCTTCGAGTGCTATAAAATTACACCGAAGCTTGATTTTACCAACAATCTGGAGATTTTGGAACCTTTCTATGTCAATATCGATGGCACCGGAGAGGTGTATGTGAAGGACAGTGCGTCTAAAGAATATCAGGCTGTCAAGTAATTGTGTACAAATCGGGCATAATATGATACAATAAGAAAAACGACAGAAAAGGAGCATTTTGTTATGATAGTAAAACCAAAAGTAAGAGGCTTTATCTGCACAACGGCTCACCCCGAAGGCTGTAAAGCACTGGTAAAGTCACAGATAGATTATGTGAAATCCAATGTTCACGCCAACGGACCGAAAAAGGTTCTTGTGGTCGGTGCGTCAATGGGCTACGGTCTGGCATCAAGAATCGTTTCCGCTTATTCCTTTGGCGCGGCAACGGTCGGTGTGATTTTCGATAAGCAGGCAAGCGGCTCACGCACGGCAAGTTCGGGTTGGTATAATACAAAAGCATTTGAGGAGTTTGCCAAAGCAGACGGACTTTATGCCAAAACCGTCAACGGTGACGCATACTCAAAGGAGATCAAAGACCAAACAATAGAGATCATCAAAAATGACCTCGGCAAAGTGGATATGGTGATATACAGTCTTGCGGCACCCCGTCGGACAACCGCAGACGGCACTGTTTACAGCTCGGTTCTTAAAACGGTAGGCGAACCCTATACCAATAAAACGATCGACCTCAAAACAAAAACCGTACACGACATAACCGTTGAGCCTGCAACAGATGATGAGATAAACGCGACCGTCAAGGTAATGGGCGGCGAGGATTGGCAGGACTGGATCAACGCACTGAAAGCCGCTGACGCGATAGAGGATAATGCCGTTACCGTTGCCTATTCTTACATAGGTCCCGACATTACCCACGCGATTTATGCCGATGGCTCGATAGGCAAGGCAAAAGATCACCTTTTCCAAACGGCGAAAAATATCACAGCCGCAGATGACGGCATTAAGGCATATATTTCCGTGAATAAAGCGCTTGTCACACAGTCAAGTGCAGCCATTCCGATCGTTCCGCTGTACATTTCCATTCTTTATAAAGTAATGAAAGAAAATAATGTTCACGAAGGCTGTATTGAGCAGATGTACAGACTGTTGAATGAGAAGCTCTTTAAAGGTGAGCCTGTTCTTGACGAAGAAGGCAGGATTCGCCTTGATGACCTTGAAATGCAGGATAACATTCAATCCGAGGTCAAAAAACTTTGGAGCGAGATCAACACCGAAAATCTTGAAAGCTGTGCCGACCTTGACGGCTACAACGAAGATTTTTACCGTCTTTTTGGTTTTGGTGCCGATGGTGTTGACTACGAAGCAGATGTTGAAATTTAAATGATGAAAAAAATACCGCTTGATCGTACAAGAATCAAGCGGTATTTTCATTGAAATTTCAAAATGCAAAATCATTTCCCTCAGCTCTATCGCCCACGTTCCCCCGCAGGGCAATTATGCATTGAATCAGAATCCAAAATCATTTCCCTCAGCCCTGTCACTTGCGTTCCCCCGTAGGGCAATTATGAATTATAAATTAACTCAAGGTGGTTCGGAGGTAGCGGGCAACGGTGCCGCTGTTGCTGTCGTTGATAAGATTCTTAATGCGCAGAACAATGTTTTCGGGGGATTCTTTCATACCTGTCAGTATCCAGTTGATGATACTGCCCGTTACACCGTAGGACAAAAATTCTGCAATGAATCGTTTGTCCGCAGTGCTGAGCGTCGCCGTACTCTGCGGAAATTGGTCAAGAATATCGATGAAAATGTTGGTCGTGGCAGCAAACAGGTAGCTTCTGAATTCATTGCTGTAAGATGTGTTGAGCGCGTTTGTATAGAATTTTGCATTGTTTTTGAAAACGTGAAGCATTTGAAGAAGTCCGTCGCTCCACGTATCGATCGTGTAGTTTTTGGTGAGCGGATTAATGATTTCGTTATAAAAAATCCAATTAAGAAGTTCATATTTATCCTGAAAATGGTAGTAGAACGTTTGGCGGTTCAGTCCGCAGGAGGAAGTGATGTCGGAAATGGTGATTTTTTCAAATGCTCTCTTTTCCATCAGCGACCTGAAGCCGTCGGCAATTGCTTTTTTTGTTATTGCTGATTCAGACATAATACCCTCCGAAGCTAAAAAGATTTACAAGGGAATTATAACATACTTTTTGACAAACTGCAACATTTGTAAATGATTTTTAGAAAAGGAAACCATACTGTGCATTATCGGAGCAAAACGGAGCGGCGGTTTGCTCTCAGTGTAAAAATATGGTTGACAACTATGCAAATCAAACGGTATAATAAAATAAATATATATTGATAAAGGAGAACGAACATATGGCGATTCTTGTAACAGGCGGTGCAGGCTATATCGGAAGTCATACCTGTGTGGAGCTTCTGAATGCAGGCTATGACGTTGTTGTTGTGGATAATTATTATAACAGTGTTCCCGAAGTTCTTAACAGAGTAGAGAAAATAACCGGTAAATCACTCAAAAAATATGAATGTGATATTCGTGACCGCGAAGGATTGGAAAAGGTTTTCGGTGAAAATAAAATCGATGCTGTAATTCATTTTGCCGGTCTGAAAGCGGTGGGCGAATCCACAAAGCTGCCACTTCTGTACTATGAAAACAATATTTCCGGCAGCGTGATTTTGTTTGAGGTAATGGAAAAGTTTAACTGCAAGAAAATCGTATTCAGTTCATCGGCTACCGTTTACGGCAACAACCCTATTCCGTACAAGGAAACAATGGTGACGGGCGATGTAAGCAGTCCTTACGGCAGAACAAAGCACCATATCGAGCAGATTCTCGGTGATGTTTATCGGGCTGACAATGAGTGGAGCATTTCACTTCTCAGATACTTTAACCCCATCGGCGCTCACGAAAGCGGTCTTATCGGTGAGGATCCCAATGGTATTCCGAACAACCTGATGCCGTACATTTCCAGAGTTGCCATCGGCAAGCTTCCGCAGCTTACCGTATTCGGCGGTGACTACGATACAAAGGACGGCACTTGTATTCGTGACTATATTCACGTTGTTGACCTTGCAAAGGCTCATCTTTGTGCTGTGGCAAAAATTCTTGATACAACGGGAATAGAAGCTTATAATATCGGCAACGGTGTCGGCTACAGTGTTCTTGACATTATTAACGCCTTTGAAAAGGCAAGCGGCAAAAAGCTGAACTATGTCATCGGCGAAAGACGTGCCGGCGATCTTCCGGCTTTCTATGCTGACGCGACAAAGGCAAATACCGAGCTGAACTGGCACGCAGAACTTGGCATTGATAAAATGTGCGAGGATACGTGGAACTTCCAGACGAAAAATCCCGACGGGATTCGATAATCATAAGATTTGAGGTGTGTATATGGTACTGTTGTTCTTATTGATGTTTGCGATGGTTTTTTCAGTGATCTTACTGGACATTGCAATGAAAATAGCGCTTGTCATATGCACACTTTTGCTTATCGGATTTGTCATTGCTTATATCGTTCTGAAAAGAAAAAGAATTTTCGGACGGTTTACCGATGGCTGGCAGAAATATGCCGTTATTGCTTTAAAAATATTGATCATTGCCGAAATCGTTTTCAATGCTCTCGGCATTATGATCAGCGGATGTTATCTGCTGTTGATGCCTTGGTCGTACTGACAGAAATTTACCGAATAAAAAGCTTGACAAATTCCGAACATCGGATATAATATAATCATATACAAATTTGATATTGATTGGAAAGACTTTGATGGAAAATAAGATACGGAATACTGTGCAAAGAGAACTGCCGGTCGGTGTAAGGCGGTGACAATATCCGTATGGATAGCTCGTTCCGGAGTTGTCTGTCCGAAACCGCAGAGGGAGTAGAACAGAACGTGTCATCACGTTACAGATGAGAGCCTTGTCGGAGGCTTGCTGAGGGACACTTTTGTGTCCGAATCAGGGTGGTACCACGTGCATAATGAATGCCCGTCCCTTGTCGTAACAGACCGGGGACGGGCTGTTTTAATGAAATTTTTAATGGAGGAATTGATATGGAACAAGGATACAAAAAATATGTGCCGTTTCAGCAGATCAAAATGGAGAGCAGAGATTGGCCGAACAATACGATCACCAAAGCACCGATCTGGTGCTCCGTTGACCTGCGTGACGGAAATCAGGCACTCATTACACCGATGAATCTGGAGCAGAAGCTAGAATTTTTTCACGCTCTCTGCGAGATGGGCTTTAAGGAAATCGAAATAGGCTTTCCGTCAGCGTCCGAAACAGAATATGAGATCTGCCGTGAGCTGATAGAAGGAAATCATATTCCCGATGATGTGACAATACAAGTACTCGTTCAGGCAAGAGAACATCTGATTCGCAAGACCTTTGAAGCGGTTAAGGGTGCAAAAAATGTTATCGTTCATTTTTACAATTCCACTTCCACGCTTCAGCGCAAAGTGGTGTTCAAAAAAGATATGGACGGTATTATTGACATAGCCGTTGAGGGTGCGAAGCTCATTAAAGAGCTGATCGACAGTTATGACGGAGATACCAATTTCCGTTTGGAATATTCTCCCGAAAGCTTTTCGGGAACGGAAGTTGACTACTCGGTAAGAATTTGCGAGGCGGTAATGGACGTTGTAAAGCCGACTCCCGAAAACCCGATCATCCTCAATCTGCCCAATACGGTTGAAATGTGTACACCTAACACCTATGCCGACCAAGTGGAATACTTTATCAAGCACCTCAAAAACAGAGAATCGGCGATCATCAGCCTTCATCCGCATAATGACCGCGGTACAGGCGTGGCAGGCGCGGAACTGGGATTGCTTGCCGGTGCGGACAGAATAGAAGGTACGCTTTTCGGAAACGGTGAGCGCACGGGCAACCTTGATATTATCACTGTCGGACTGAATATGTACACACAGGGCGTTGACCCGAAACTGGATTTCAGCGATCTCCCGAAATACTGTGAAATATACGAAAGATGTACCAATATGAAGATCGGTGAACGTCAGCCGTATGTCGGAGAATTGGTATTTACTGCCTTTTCAGGCTCTCATCAGGACGCAATCAGCAAGGGTTTCAAATATGTCAAGGAAACCAACAGCGACAAGTGGGAGATTCCGTATCTTCCCATTGACCCTGCCGATGTGGGCAGAAAATACGAGGTTGTGCGTATTAATTCACAGTCGGGCAAGGGCGGCGCGGCATTTATTATGCAGAACAAGTTTGGCTATGAGATCCCGAAAGCAATGCAGCCGGAATTCGGAAAACTTGTCAAGGCGGAGTGTGATAAACTCGGCAGAGAGCTGTCACCCGACGACCTGATGGAGCTGTTCAACAGAAATTATATCGATATTGAGCAGAAGATATGGCTTGTCAAGCACGTGATCACCAACCGCGGACAGGACGAGGCATCATTCAGAGGCGTTGTCCATCTGGTCAAGGAAGATAAAGACCTTGAAATTTACGGAGAGGGCAACGGTCCGATCGATGCATTTATGAAAGCACTCAAAACGGTCGGCATTGATTTTACGGTGGTTAACTACAGTGAGCACAGCATTTCGCAAGGCTCGGATTCAAAGGCGATCTCCTATATTCAGATGAAAGACCCCAACGGAAAAACCGTATTCGGTGTAGGCATTTCGCACGGTATTTTCAAGGCTTCGGCAAGAGGAATTCTTTGTGCGGTCAATCGTTCAGACTATGATATAAAATTCATTGTTTAATAGAAAAAGGCACTGTTGCAATTTTTGTAACAGTGCCTTTTGTGCGTGTCATATTTTAAAAATTTTGACATATATTTTATTACAAATAAAAAGCGGAAAATGATGAATATATTTCTTGCACACGGTCAACAATAATTGCGGAGGTGCAGGAAATGTTAAATATGAGAAAACCAAAAGGCTATCAAAACTACAAAAATCAGAAATCACCAAAGAAAAACGTAGGTTTCTATATTGCGCTGGCAATCTGTATAGTGACGGTTGCGGCAGCGGCGTGGACTACTTACGGAAGCGTGATGGACTACAGTGAGCTTGCGGAGGAAAGCAGCGAGCAGTCGGCGGAAGTGAAAGTTGACCAAGACGTCAGCGGCGAAAAGTATGAAAGTGAAGCGGAGGAAAACAACGTTTCAGATGATGAAAGCACGGAGGAATCCGCCGAACCGTCAGAGGAATCCGATGAGGAGTCCGACACGCAGGAAAGCGATGAAGCAGAAGCAGTGCCGCAGGACGCACAGGAGGACAGCGAAGAAGCAGTAGAAACGGCTGTCGATACCTCACGTACTTCACCGATAGAAAAGGGAAAAATCATCAAAAAATTCAGTCCGAATAATCCAATTCAATCCAAAACGATGTCCGACTGGAGAACACACAGCGGCGTTGATATAAGCGCATCAAAGGGAACACCCGTACATTCCATTACGGGAGGAACAGTAAAAATGATTTACAAAGACGCACTTTTGGGCAATGTTATCGTTGTTGAGCATACAGGCGGTTTTACCGCATATTACTGCGGTCTGACTGATACCCCTGTTGTGAAAACGGGCAATACTGTTTCAACAGGAGATACTATTGGCTATGTCGGAACCGTGCCGGGTGAAATACTGGATGAAAGTCATCTTCATCTTGAGATCAAGAGCGACAGTGATCTCATAGACCCGACCACCATTTTCTGATCAAAGATCAATGTTCCGTGATGATTTCTCGCCCCCGTAAGAATCGTTTAGGGGCAAAAAATCGGCACGAAAGCGGAGTTGGTGACTGCTTTCGTGCCGTATCGCTATTACGTAGTTAAGTGTATTAAACTTTATGCGGTATGCTATTTATATCTATAATGTAAGGTTTTTCCGAATGATGACTTTCGGCTTTGGAAAAGGGGCAGCCGCAGAAATTCTGACGGTAAAGATGGAATTTTGCGGAAAGCTCTATGGAACGTTTGTAGCCGTTGCGTTTTTTGAAGTCGGAGTATAAATAGCTGATACCGTATCGGTCGCTGATTTCTTTTCCGACAGCGTTCAGAACGGCAGCATCCTTTTGAGGACTGATGGAAAGTGTTGTCGTAAAATAGTCATAGCTGCCGTTCTGAGCTGTTTTCGCCGTTTCCTCCAAACGCAGGGCATAGCATTTGTGACATCGTTCTCCGCGTTCGGGAGCGTTTTCCAATCCCTTTGACATTTCAAAGAATTTCTGCGGTTCATAAACGCCTTCGATGAAGTGTACTTCGGGACACATTTCTGAAATCAGCCGTTTGATCTCGCTGACACGGTGACGGTATTCCGGTTCGGGAGAGATGTTCGGATTGTAGAAAAATACCGTTATATCAAAATATTGTGTCAGGTATTCAAGAACATAGCTGCTGCACGGAGCACAGCAGCTATGAAGCAAAAGCCGGGGTTTTTTGTTTTCTTTCACGATCGTTTCAAGGGTTTTGTCAAGCACAAGCTGATAGTTGATTTTGGGTGTCTGTTTCATTGTAAGCTCCTTAAAAGGATTATTTTTTGAGTCGTTTTTTCATCAGCCGATTTTTACTTTCGGGAAGCTTGGGAGTTTCCGAGCCGCTTGGAAGGGAGTCGGCAATTTTTGTTTTGCTGCGGAACAGCATCAGAACAATGACAGCAATAATGACAATAACAGAGGATATGACCGCAAAAAAGATGATTTCTGAAACATTGGGCACGGAAACATCGAAGGTGACACCGGAAGTGGAAGAGGTAAGCGTGATATTGATGTCATTATGGTTTTCGCCAACGAGGTTGGCGCTGTAGGATTCGGGCGCATCGGGATCATTGTCCGAAATGGCGAAAGATTTGATGATGTCGCCGTTTTGTGTTGTCAAACAATAGTTGATCGGAGTGTCGATATTCTTTCCAATAATCAAAGAAGAAAAATTTACGTGGTCGGTGAACTGTTCAACGGTGCGAAGCGTCATAAACTGCTGATAAGATGAGTAGGTAAGGCGGTTGCCGATACCGAAAATATCTTCCATTCGGTGGTTGACTTCTTCGGGAGTGCCTTTGAATGTGACAGTACAAGTCTTTTTGTCATTTTCAACGGATTGTGAAACGTCAATGTTAAGGCTGCTGAAATAGGATTGGGTATAATCGCAGGCTTCTATGCCGCCTGTTGCGATGTCATATTTAAATATGACGGATTTTTGCAGGATCTCCTCATCAAGAGGAGTGACGCTGACACTGATAGATGACGCAGTATATTGCTTACCGTCACTGATTTTAAGGTTCAGCAGAGAATCTGTACTTTTTATCGCGGCAATACTTCCGTATTTATTGGTACTCAAAAGGTCGGTGGCGGCAGACCAGGAACTGCCGTCGTAGAGCTGACACTCGCCAAGCTCATTGGAGCCGACAACCGAATAGGTATATTCAACGGGAACATTTTCACCGCCATTGCTGATATAATTGGAAAAGTCAAGCGTTTCGGTATAGGTGTTTTGCGAAGCGAGAGGCGTACTGCCCACAGATTTATCCTCGTAGGCGGCTTCACAGTAAACCGAGCCGAGAAGCTTATTCGTATAACCTGAAAGCTGCTGGAGGGAGATGTCGTTGAATTTGACCGTGTAGAGGTAAGAATTATTTTCAAGCAGCCATTCCGCAGAAGCGGCGGTAGTATCGGTGATTTCCTTAAAATAATTGCTGATGGAGCTGCTGATGCTGTCAAAGGTGGATTGTGAAATATTAAAGATGATCGT
>CADCRH010000067.1 GCA_902803805.1 uncultured Ruminococcus sp. | reverse complement strand
TTAAATCAAGACGCACTTTCGGACGGGGAAATTATTCAGCTCACCAATGAAAACGCACATTATATCATCGCACAAATGACAGAAAAATATGCAGCAGATGAATACACAGTGGATACTCTTATCAATATAATGTATATTGGTGTTCGTCCGATTGAAAATCTGTCGTATCGGTTTATCAAAATATCTGTTATTGTGCTTTGTGTGATAGCGGTCATAATGTGCCTTGTCGGAATGCTGCTCGGACGCAGAATCGAAAAGGAACAGGCACAGCAGACGACCTTTTTTCAGAACGCCTCTCACGAACTGAAAACGCCTCTGATGTCCATACAGGGCTATGCCGAAGGAATCCAAGCAGGAGTGACGGATTCGGAAAAGGCGGTCGGCGTTATCCTCAGCGAGAGCGAAAGAATGGCAGAGCTTGTCGATGAAATTCTTTGTATCTCCAAACTGGAAAGCAAACAGTTGGAAATGAAAAAGGAGCCGTTTGACATCAAGGAGCTTTTATATGATTGTCTGAGGTCGGTGGAAGCGATCCTCGATAAAAACGGGATCACGCCGAACGTTGACTTTGACGAGAGCATTGTCATCATTAACGGTGATGAAGGACAGCTCCGCAAGGCATTTTTGAACTTGATCTCCAATGCGATACGATATGCTGAAACAACCATCAAAATACAATGCAGAACCGAACGAAATCATATATTGATCAGCGTCACCGATGACGGCAGCGGTATTTCCGAAGAAATGCTGAAACATATCTTTGAACGCTTTTATATCGGTCCCAACGGCAATACGGGAATCGGATTGGCACTAGCGAAAGAGATTATTCATCACCACAACGGACAGATCAAAGCCCAAAATGCTGCATACGGTGCGTGTTTTTCCGTCATTCTCCCCAAAAAGTAAAAAACAAAAAGAAACCGCCGCGATGTACTTCACGGCGGTCTTGCTGTATGTTTGAGATGGTACCGTTTGTTTTATCTTGCGCTGAGATAAGTAACATATTCATCAAGACAGCGGTTCAGTGTTACCATTTTTGACGCGTTTTCGTTTCCCACATAGCGGAACAGTGACGGATTAAACGGCATATCCGTATCATCTTCCTTGTTTTCCGGATAACGAAGTACAAAACCGTATTTGTACGCATTTTTCATTAACCAGTAGAATTCTTCGCTTTCGGCAAAGTTTTCGGCTGCCGATGACGCAAATTCAATGGATAAGCCCGTCTGCTGGTCGGCGTGATTTCCCATCGGAACGGTTTTTTCGGCTTCTTCCTCGGCTTTTGCACGGGAATATCCTTCCGAATCGGTCAGGCGGTGAACCTCGGCATTATATAATTCGTTCTGCTCCTGCGTCGAAACATAGCCCTTTAAGATGTCAAGCTTGATTCCGTCGTTTGACGCAGCATTGACAAGCGATTCAATGCCGTCCTTTACGATACTGTCGATCTTAATGTTCCCGTAGGTGACGAGATTGAGCTTATAATCGGAAGGCAGCGGATTCTGAGGAGAAACGATTGTCAGCAGTTTCTCCGAATCGGCTGCACTGTAAAGGGCAGTGGCTGCGGCTTCTTTTTGCTGATGGGTGCTGCCGCCCGAAACGGAAGTCAGGTACTGAATGCCGAAAAATAAAACAGCCGAAATGATCAATACCATAACGACCGGAATCACCACTAAAGCTGCCCTGAGCTTTGCCATACTGTCGGCGTAAAGCGCCGAACTGCTGTTTTTGGAGGGCTTTCTGTTCCGTTTGGCATAATCCTTTTTGTTAAGAGCGGATCTCGCTGAAATAACATCGTTTTTGATCGTACTCACCTTCTTTGTTATATTGTCCTTTGTTGATTTGATAATAACATACCTGTATCATAAACTTCAAGTATCATTTTCTTAATTTTTCTGTAAATCTTGTAATTATTGCAAAAAAGCTCGAAACAGGTTATTTTATTGGACTTTTCAAAAATCTTGAAGACAAACAATAATTTTGTTTGCAATTATGAGATAATTGGAATATAATATATCTATTATGATTGGTTTGGAGCGTAGCAAATGGAATTGAACAAAAATACAATGCTGAAAATTTTTTTCCTGTGCGTTTGTGTGATATTGGTATTTCTTGCATTTCAGCATCTTGACATCGTTTTTTCGTTTATTAACTGGACTATCGGAGCTTTGACGCCGTTTATTATTGCCGGTTGTTTTACGTTTTTTCTGAATGTTCCGCTGAAAGCAATTGAAAAACAGCTTTTTCGTCCCAAAAACGGAAAACAGCCGACACCTTTGATGGAAAAGGCAAGACGACCGATCTCGATTATCCTGTCTATCGGTATCTTTGTATTGATCATCGGTGTTTTTCTTACCATCATTATTCCGGAAATTGTTGCCAGCCTTCAAACGATTGCAGATTCTATACCCGAACTTGTCAAAAGCATACAGGAAGAAGTGACTAAGCTGGGAGAGGAAAACGAATATGTAAAAGAATTCCTTGTGGAGAATACCATTGACTGGCAGATGATCACCAATTCGGCAATCGATTTCCTGCAAAATAACGCAGGCAATGTTGTTTCGTCCGCGATGAGCCTTGTGACATCCGTGATCAGTACCGCGGTCAATATTTTCCTCGGCATTGTTATTGCCATCTATACGCTGATGAGAAAGGAAAAACTTTCATCTGACCTCAAAAAGATCCTGTATTCCATTCTGCCGATGAAAGCGGCTGATTTTGTGGTGGAAGTCGGTCAGCTCACCAATAAATCCTTCTATAACAGCATTACGGGACAGATGACCGAGTGTGTGATCATAGGAAGCCTGACAGCATTGGGAATGACGATTTTCGGATTTCCGTATGCGGCGCTTGTCGGTGTCCTTATCGCCATCATATCGTGGATACCGATGTTCGGTATCGGTATCGGTACGGCAATCGGCGCACTGTTCCTGCTGACCTCTGACCCGATGCAGGCAGTATGGTTTGTCGTGTTTATGGTATGTTTGCAGCAGATAGAGGGTAATTTTATCTTCCCAAGAGTCGTTGGCTCTAATATGGGACTGCCGCCGCTGATTATGGTTTCGGCAATTACTCTGTTTGCAAGCTTCTTCGGTATTATCGGTCTTTTGGTGAGCGGTCCGGTCACGTCAGTCTTTTATACACTTTTCCGCCGCTTCGTCTATGCCAAGATCGAGGAGCGAAAAATTCCGCCCGAAAAATTTCAGCCTGCTGTTGAACCGCCCGAAAAGGACGACAAAAAATTTAAAAAACATTCTGTTCCCAAGCCGAAAGCAAAACAAAAATCGGTTTTGGAAAAAACGAATATGAAAAAATGAATTTTACGGCTTGTCAAATTGGTATATTTGACAAGCTGTATTTTTTATGCCAAAAATAAAAAAAATCGCTCAAAACCATTGTATTAATGCCCCTAAATATGATAAAATTCTTTGTGGAGATTGAAATATTTTATTTTGCGGGGGGATAGTCTTGCTGAAGCTTAAAAAATTGTTCAGCTGTATTCTTGCAATAACAACAATAATAGGAGGAAGTACTGCTATGGTAAATGCGGAAGAAACCAAAAGCACGGAAACAAAAACGGTGTATGCACACGAGCTTGATGCACAGGCGTATAACGGAGATGACCTCGGAGCAACTTATTCCAAAAAGCAAACGACTTTTAAGGTATGGGCGCCGACTGCTTCAAGAGTTGCCGTAAGACTTTATACAACCGGCAGCTCCGAAGAAGAAGGGGCACAAGAGGTTTCCACCACGACAATGAAAAAGGGCGATAAAGGTGTATGGAGCGCCACTGTGAGCGGCGATATGAAAAATCTTTATTATACCTATCTTGTCAATATTGACGGTGTGACAAAGGAAACTGCCGATATATACGCTAAGGCAGCAGGTGTGAACGGCAACAGAAGTATGGTGGTTGACCTTGAAGAAACCAATCCGGCAGGTTGGAGCGAGGACAAGCACGTATTATATGATGACCCTACAGACGCGGTTGTGTGGGAAGTACATATCAAAGACTTCTCCAGCGGAGAAGTGTCGGGTGTATCAGCAAAATATAAAGGAAAATATCTTGCCTTTACCGAAACGGACACTACATTGAACGATGACGGCGGAATTCCGACGTGTATTTCTTATTTGAAAAGCCTCGGTGTCACTCACGTGCAGCTTTTGCCGGTTTATGACTATGCTACGGTGGACGAATCCGACACGGAATCCGATCAGTTTAACTGGGGCTATGACCCGAAGAACTATAATGTTCCCGAAGGCTCTTATTCGACCGACCCGTTTCACGGAAGTACCCGTATCAATGAATTCAAACAGATGATACAGGCGCTTCATAATGCCAATATCGGCGTGATTATGGACGTAGTGTATAATCATACCTTTACAGCGGAGGGAAGCTGGTTTGAAAATACCGTTCCCGGATATTACTACCGACTGAAAGCGGACGGAAGCTACAGCGACGGCTCAGGCTGCGGCAACGAAACCGCCAGCGACCACCTGATGTACAGAAAATATATGATCGATTCCATCCTTTACTGGACGAATGAATATCATATAGACGGCTTCCGCTTTGACCTGATGGGCGTTCACGACATTACCACAATGAACGAGATCAGAAAGGCACTTGATACAAAGGTTCAGGACGGCAAGAAAATCATTATGTACGGTGAGCCCTGGACGGGCGGCGAACTCTCCACAAAGGCAGTCACCGCTGTTAAGGATAATGTCAATCAGCTTGATAACAGGATCGGCGCCTTTAATGATACCTTCCGTGACGCTGTAAAAGGTCACGTGTTCAATGCGCTTGAAAAGGGTTTTGTACAGGACGGCAGCGCCAAAGGGACGCTAGTTGGAAGTATCACCGCCAATACCATCACTTCGGGTATCTTCAATCAGCCCTCGCAGGCAGTTACCTATACTTCGGCGCACGATAACTATACATTATATGATAAACTGGTTCTTTCCACAAAGAACGATATGACATATGATAAGCGTGATGAAGATCTTGTATATATGAATAAACTGGTCGCAGCCATTACGCTGACCTCTCAGGGCATTTCCTTTATGCAGGCAGGCGAGGAATTTGCAAGAACCAAATACGGTGACAGCAACAGTTATGTGTCATCCACCAAGATCAATGAACTGAATTGGAACAATCTCGTTACCTATGCGGATCTGGATTCGTACTATGCAGGTCTGATAGAGATTAGAAGAAACTTTAAACCGTTCAGAGATCCGACAACCAAATCCGCACAATTGGTACAGTTTTCCGATACACCCGACGGCGTGATCGCCTATACACTCGAAAATGCACTGACCAAAGACAAAGAATGGTCGAATGTTGCGGTTGCGTTCAATTCGACCGATAAAGAAGTCAAAGTGACCCTGAAAGCAGGAGAGGGCAGGAAACTTCCGTCGGATTGGGTCATTGTTGCCGATAAAACGGCAGCAGGACTGAAAAATCTCGGTACCGTCAGCGGTAATCAGATCACCATACCGGCGAAATCAGCCATTATTCTTGCAGATAAAACCAGTTTTGAAAAACTGAAACTGGCTTCCTCAAGATGTACCGTCAGGGTCGAATATAGGGACAGTGACTCAGACGAACTGATCGACGCACATACGCTGACCGGCGCAGAAGGCTCCGTCTATACAACGGAACCACTGGATTCCCTCAATATCGACTACGATTTTGAAAAAGTCACGGGCGAAGAAACAGGAAAATTCACAAAGGCAGATAAGACCATCAAGTATTACTATAAAAAATTTACGGGAAATATCCGTAACCTGACGGTGAATTTCCTGCAAGTCGGAAATGATTTTCTCGGTACGGGCGATCTGGAAGTCGCGTCAAGTATTACCCAGCGAGTAAGAGAGGGAGATTCCTATACGGCGCTGATCCGTGAAGTGGACGGAATGGAAGTTGACCTTTCGATGTTCCCGACAAATGCGGTGGGAACCATCTCAGACGGTGATGTAACAGTGAACTACTATTATCAATCAACCGAGAAATCCGACCTTGTTCTTCACTACTATAATGCCAACGGCTATGCAAAGGTTGGCGCCTATGTTTACGGTAAATATGAGGATGAAAACGAAGAATATGCCGGGAAAGCTCCCGGAAAACAAATGACTGCGGATTCCGAACTGGGAAATGGCTGGTTTACCGTTACCATCAAAGATAAAGGCTCTCTCGATAATGTTTATGTAAAATTCACCGATATGGGTCAGCAGACCGATACAGGCTACAGCAGTGACGGCTACCCTGTCAAAGGGGAGTGTTGGGTCAAGGACGGCTCCGTGGAATATTCGGGCAAGGTAAACATTATCTATGTACAGAATAACGGTAAAGTGCTGAAAATAACTTCATCAACCGGCAAGGTCGATACCGAATATACGACCACTGAGGAAAATTTTGACGGATTGATCGTATCCGCAGCCACATCCAATACCAACGGCAAATACAGCAAATCACCGACCTATGTTATTTACAGCTACAGTGAGCTTCAAATCACCGATAAACCGGTTATGCCGATCATTATTGCTTTAAGCGTGTCCGCTGCCATAATGTTCATTGCTGCCGGAGCCATCGCCCTCAACTACCAAAAGCGCAAAAAACGAATGGTCAACGTGTAAGTTAATTCATAATTCATAATGCATAATTCATAATTACCCTGCGGGAAACAGGAAAAGACAGCGCAGACGTAAGTGATAATGGAAGAAATAAAAATCGTTCCGACGGAGAAAAATCTTTGTCGGAACGATTTTTATGTTTGATATTTCTGAGTTTATTCAATTTCTTCATCATAACAGGCTTTCAGGGCAAAGATAAAGGAAGGAATTGCACAAACGGCGGAAATCTCGGCAATGGTTGCATTGGTGAATGAACCTGATTTCATATGAAATAATTTTGTGATCATTGTGCAAATGGTAGCATCGTTGCTGAGAAACGACAGGGAAGCAACCAATAAAAGTAACAGGCATATACTGCCGAATGCAATGGATGCCACAAAAAACGGTCTTTTTTTCAGCACAAAAAACGCCTCCTTTCTCAACAATTGATCGTTCCCCCGCAGGGTAATTATGAATTAATTAATAAAGGATCGCGCCGTATTTTTGGGAGAGGGAGGTGAGTTCGGATTCGTCGATGTCACAGCGTGTATCGACGATCAGGCGACCCTGGTAATAGCGGAGAGCCGCTTCAAGCGTGATACTGTCGTTTGCGTGGATCAAAAACGGCAGACGCGACATTGCGGCATTTTCGGAAAGCATTGCAGCATCGTCCGTTGAATTCAGCATAATATAAACGGCATTGATGTTTTCGTCGTCAAGGTCGATAATATTGTCCGACATATCATAGGTACAGTCCACCGGTTCGGAAAGTTCCAGATTGTCGGGGAGGAAGAATGCTTCACAGTCGATTGCCGCCGCATAGCTGTCTTTCTCTGTATCAAGACGGAACAGGGAGGGAGCAGTTTGAAAGACGGAACGTTTTTCTTCGTTTTTCCAACACGCAAGGTCAATAAAAACGGATGCGCCGCTTTTTGAAATTTCGGTAAGCTGTTCCATATCGGACTGTTCTGTATTGAAAACAGCGATCAGCGGAATTTCCGCGTGAGGAAAAGCCCGTTCCAACAGACGGCAAGAAGCGTCAATATCCTTACAGAAGATTCCGAACGCGTCCGCACCGATCGCCTGAAGGGTGATAAGAGCGGCAATATAATCCGTACCGTTCGGATTTTTACCGTCCTCATCAACTTTCATTGTGACGAATACGGGAATATTGATCGATTTTGCGGCAAGAACACCGGCTCTCATATCCCAAAGATTATTTTGGTTCTTCATAAGAATGAAGTGAACACCTGCGTCCTTTAATACAGTCATTTTTTCAAGATAAGTAAAATAAGCGTCCTCAAAGATGTTCCGTGTATATGGCGGTACAAAAAGTCGGCTCGGCACGGCAACACCACCGACGGGGATTTGGGTTCCTACGGCTTCGGTTGTCTTTTCCGTGATGAAAGTATTGTAAGTGACGAATTCCTCATCCAGTCCGAATTCTTCCAGTCTGCTGTGTGTCACGCCGCCTGTGGGCGAAAGAACGACAGCGGAACCGTTTTTGACCGACTGCCGCTTTGCATTGATCAAACATTCGGGGGCGGCGAAGATGATTTTTTCACTGCATATATCACTGTCGTTTTCCGTAAGCTGACAGCATTCGGTGATACCGTCACACAGTACGGGCAGACGAAACGGAAAGCTCATTTTGTATCTCCTTACTTATCTTTACATAGATTCGGGGGCGGTGATTTTGAACATAGCAAGAACGTTGGCAATGACGGTTCTGGTAGAAAGACAAAGTGCCAGACGTGCCTGCGTCAGACCTTCGTTATCATTGTTAACGCGGCAGGCATTATAGAACTTATGGAACAGGGTGGCGACATCAAGAACATAACGTGTGATTCTTGACGGGTCGTATTCCTTTGCGGCAAGAATAATTTCGTCGCTGAAAGCCGCCAGTTTATTGATCAGCTCGATTTCTTCCGGAGCGGTGAGCAGTGCGTAATCCTCTGCCGTACAGTCACGGAGTGTGATGTTTTCTTCGGTGAGTTTTTTAAGAATACTGCAAATTCTTGCGTGTGCATACTGAACGTAATAAACGGGGTTCTGTGAGGATTTTTCGATAGCAAGGTCAAGGTCAAATTCAAAGTGGCTGTTTGCTTCACGCAGATTGAAGAAGAAACGCGCTGCGTCGATCGGAATTTCGTCCAGAAGTGTAACGAGTGTGATCGCCTTGCCGCTTCTTTTGGAAACTTTGATGATCTCTCCGTTGCTCAAAAGACGAACCATCTGCATTAAAACGACATCCAGTCTTGATGCGTCAACGCCGAGTGCGGTCAGAGCGGCTTTCAGACGCGGAACATATCCGTGATGGTCGGCACCGAGAACGTCAATGGCTTTGTCGTAGCCTCTTGTGACGAGTTTATCATAATGATAGGCAATATCGGGTACCACATAGGTCGGGATACCGTTGGAGCGAACCAATACAAAGTCCTTATCGGCGCCGAATTCGGTCGCTTTGAACCATATTGCGCCCTCCTGCTCATAAGTATGACCTTTTTCTTTGAGAAGGTCAACGATATTTTTGACAGCACCGCTGTTATGGAGTGTACTCTCTCTGAACCAACGGTCATATTTGATCCTGTATTTCAAAAGGTCGCGTTCCAGTCCCTGAATATTCAGCGGAAGTGCATATTCGACAAGGGCTTTTCTTCTTTCCTCGGAGGAAGTGTTCACATATTTGTCGCCGTAAGCTGCGGCAAAATTCTTTGCGTGGTCGATAATATCCTGACCGTGGTAAGCGTCTTCGGGCAGTTCAATGCCCTCCTGATAAAGCTGTAAATATCTGATTTCGAGAGAAGTGGCAAATTTTTCTATCTGGTTGCCTGCATCGTTGACGTAAAATTCCCTTGATGCTTGAAATCCTGCCGCATCAAGAACGCTGGCAAGGGAATCACCAATCGCACCGCCGCGGGCGTTTCCGACGTGCATAGGACCTGTCGGGTTCGCGGATACAAACTCAACCAGTACTTTTTTACCCTTGCCGTAGTCCGAACGGCCGTAATTTTTGTCCTGTTCCTTGATTTCGTCAAGAACAGCGGCATAGTAGGACGGGTCATAGAAGAAGTTGATGAATCCGGGTCCTGCGATTTCAAAGCGTGAAAGGTTGGTACCGTCAAGGTCGATATTTGCCGTGATGATCTCTGCAATTTTGCGCGGCGCAAGTTGAAAGGCTCTTGCGGACACCATTGCCGCATTGGTGGCAAGGTCGCCGTGAGAGCGGTCTGCCGGTGTTTCTATTGTAAAATTCGGGAGTTCTGCCTGAGGGAGCAGTTCCTGAGAAATGGCTTTTTCCACAGCGTCCTGAATTGCTTGTTTCAGGCTGCTGACTGTCTTTGCTGCTGTTGACATTTTCTTATTTTACCTCCTGTAGATTCAAGATCAGTTCGTTGGTGCTGGCAAGTTCGGATTGAATGTCGATGGAATATCTGAGTTCAAGGCTGCCGCCGCTGTTGTCTAAGTCGATTTTTACGCTGTCGGTATAAATGCCGAGCGTAATATAGCCGAAGCTGGTGGAGTATTCGCACTTGTGCCTTACACCCTTTTCCAGAATCAGGTTATGACTTTCCGTGCCGCCTTTCATCACGGTTACAATGTTATTCGGGTCGATTTTGACCGTTGTGCGGTAATGAATGTTAGGATTTTCGGCATCATATTCTTTATAGGTGATATATCTGCTGCCGTTTTTCATCACGTAAGCCGCCGTCGTTTTCAATTCAACCTTGTCCGACTCACCATTAACATATTGTTTTCCTAATACGGACAGAATATAATTTTCTTCCATTTCAAAAATCCTTTCTGATTCCTTACGGAGATTTGTCCGGCAAAACGTCGGACGGATCTCATTTACAGTTCGACCTGCTCAATGCTGATGTGTGAAACTTCGCCATCAACGCTTTTGCCGAGGAATATTTCCGCTGTGCTGCGGAAGCTTTCAACGGTATCGCTGACATAGAATTGACAGGTGCCGACTTTATCGGCAGTGTTCAAAAGATGATTAGTGCCGAGAAGATGTGCGGCATAAAGCGCCGTTTCACGTCCGGAATCGATCAGTGTGACACTTCGTCCGAGATAATTGGAGATTGCTTTGGCGATGATCGGGAAGTGGGTACAGCCGAGGATCAGCGTGTCGATCCCCTCACGTTTCATTTCCGAAAGGTAACGTTCGACAACCAGTTTGACAATATCGTCGTTTTCGGAGATGAAGCCGTTT
This sequence comes from uncultured Ruminococcus sp., assembly GCA_902803805.1. Classification (GTDB taxonomy): domain Bacteria; phylum Bacillota; class Clostridia; order Oscillospirales; family Acutalibacteraceae; genus UBA1213. The sequence continues at coordinate 12,777 of CADCRH010000067.1, read as the reverse complement.
TCCACAAGGGGCACAAACAAAGGACATTCCTGCTGATAGACTTTAATTTTGTGATTGCATTTCAGGATCTCTTTTTCATAGGCACCGCTTTTGACGCTTGCGGAAGTGCCGATGACACCGACTTTGCCGTTTTTTGTCGCATTGGCAGCGGCAGCGGCAACGGGAGTGATGACACCCGTAAACGGTACGGGCAATGCGTCTGCAAGACCTTCAGCATTTGAGCTGACTGTTCCGCAGGCGGCGATCACCATTTTAACGCCCTTTGAAAGCAGAAAATCCGCGTCCTGTTCGGCATATTTGATGATTGTTTCACGGCTTCGGGTTCCATACGGTACACGTGCAGTATCACCGAAATAGATGATATTTTCTCTCGGCAGTACCTTTACCAGTTCTTTTACCGCGGTAAGACCGCCAAGCCCCGAATCAAAAACACCGATTGCTTTTTCAGACATTCTTTTCAGACCTTTCATAAGCGAATTCAATAAGCTTTTCGATCAGGCGGCTTCCCTCTATGTCGCAGGCAGCCATCAGTTTCGGATACATACTGATCGAGGTAAAGCCGGGGAGCGTGTTGATCTCATTCAAAAGCACACGTCCGTCATCAGTAACAAAAAAGTCAACTCTGGACAGTCCTGAACAGCCCAGCGCGCGGTAAGCCTTGAGTGCGGTAACTCTTACCTTATAAATCAGTTCATCGCTGATTTGTGCAGGAATGTAAAGCTTTGATTCGGCACTATTGTATTTTGCATCATAGTCGTAAAATTCGCTGGCAGGTGCGATCTCGCCCGGAATGGACGCCATCGGGTCATCGTTGCCAAGTACCGCACATTCGATCTCTTTACCGATGATATTTTCTTCGATCAGAATTTTATCATCTTCTTTGATTGCCGTTTCGATTGCCTTGATCAGTTCCTCACGGTTGGAAGCTTTGCTGATACCTACGGATGAGCCTGCATTGGCAGGTTTGACGAATACGGGATATTCAGGGAGGTCGGTTTCTACCTGTTCGAGATATTTTTCGGGAGATTTTCTGTAATCGCTTGCGTAGAACCACGTGAAAGCAGCTTCATCAATGCCGCTGTGCTTCAGCATTATATTAGTAACAACTTTGTCCATACAGTTAGCCGACGCCAGAACGCCGCAGCCGACATAGGGAATGCCTGAAAGTTCAAAAAGTCCCTGTATGGTGCCGTCCTCACCATTTTTGCCGTGCATAACGGGGAAGATGACATCAAGCTTGATGATTTTGCAGCCGCCCTCGGTGATGACAGCAAGTCCGGAAACAGAAGAATCGGGCGAGAGAAAGGCAGTTTTGTTGTCAGGATTGTTTTCCCAGCTTCCGTCGGCAATGGCCGCCGTATCGCCCGAATAAAGGAGCCACTTTCCTTTTTTGGTGATTCCTATGGTAAGAACTTCATACTGATCTTCGGGAATCTTGCTGATGACATAAGAAGCCGAAATTCTCGAAACCTCGTGTTCGGAGGATTTTCCGCCGAAAATGACGGCAATACGCTTTTTCTGCACAATAAATCACACTCCTAAAAATTACGGATAATAAGAAATATATACATTATTATTACAATTTATTATATTAACACATATTCCGATTTCGTGCAATTCAATTTTACGACAACCGACTTGGTTTTGAATTAGAACTTAAAGCGATAAATGGTTAGCTTTTGTGCAAAATGCTGAATATTGAACTTCAAATATGTAAAATACGAAAAAGACTTGATTTTTTCAATTGGTAATGATATGATATATAAGAAATTGTTACAAGTTTGAAACACTTTTTCAAAGACAGTTAAAACTTTGTAATTGTCATTAGAAAATTTTAACAGAATTTTTCCGAGCATTTTTTATCGAAGGGAGTTAACGGTAACAATGAAGAAGGCAATCAACAAAATTCTTGCTGTAACACTTGTCGCAACAATGGCGATTATGATGCTTGTCGGAGGCGCAACACTGGCTTCTGCCGAAGCCAGCACGGGTGTAGGTCTTGCGGCTCACGCACTTACCGCTTACAGAGAGGGCTGGAGCTATGTATGGGGCGGTACTTCCTACGGTGCGGTTGACTGTTCGGGTCTGATCGCTTCGTATAACGGCGTAGGCGGTATGAGAACGGATATGCTCGCATCCTCCAGTGAATGGGGCTATGTCAGCGCAGGTGTTCCGCGTATCCACGGCTTGGGACTTCACCAACCCGGTCATATCGGTGTTTACATCGGTTCGGGTATGGCGGTTGACGCAAGAGATGAACATTCGGGTGTTGTATATCACAACGTTTACAGCAAAAGTTGGGTAGAATGGTTTAAAGTAGCAGGCGTTTCCTATCCGCAGAACGGATGGGTACTCCTTGACGGCGATTCATTCTATTATGAGGACGGTCAGTATGTCGTAAGCACATCAAGAACGATTGATGGTGTTACATACACTTTTGACGGTGCAGGCGTTTCCAATATCGCTCCTCCGTCAAGCGCTTATCAGGCAACGGACTATTCCTCCGTATCTGCACCGCAGAGCACAAAAACAGAGGAACCCTCTTATGAGGAAAGCAGTGAAGAACCGAGCATTGAACCGAGCGAAGAGGAATCCTCCGAGCCGGAATCCAGTGTAGAGGAAAGTTCGGAAGAACCGGAACCCAGCGTAGAAGAATCCTCTGAGGAAAGCATTGAAGAATCCTCCGAAGAACCCGAAGTAAGCGAAGAAGAATCTTCCGAACCGGAGCCGGTTGAAGAAAGTTCTGAGGAAGTGATCGAAGAATCCTCCGAAGCTGAAACAATAGAAGAAAGTTTTGAAGAAAGCATTGAGGAATCTTTTGAAGAATTTGAAGCAATAGAGGAAAGTTCTGAGGAGAGCATAGAAGAATCTTCTGAGCCGGAAGCAGTAGAACAAAGCTTCGAGGAAAGTGCAGAAGAATCCTCCGAAGAACCCGAAGCAGTTGAGGAAAGTTCAGAAGCAAGCATAGAAGAATCTTCCGAGCCGGAAACAGCAGCAGAAGTTTCCGAGGAAAGCATAGAGGAATCCTCAACGGTGGAAGAATCCTCAAAAGAAGTATCGGAAGTTTCCAAAGAAGCAAAGGAAGAATCTTCCAAGGCTGAGGAGTCAACCGTGGAGATCGTGGTGACAATTGCAGAGTACGGTGACAGTGACACAGACGAAAGCAAAACCGTTTCTGATATTCAGAATAAGCTTTATGAACTTGGCTATCTTTCAAGCAAGGCAACAGGCTATTTTGACGAGGATACGATCTCGGCAGTAATGATTTTCCAGGATATTAACGGTCTTGAAGCAACAGGTATTGTTGACGGCGATACTTACGAGCTTCTGAATTCGGATAAAGCACAGTCCAACTTTATCGTTCTTTCTCTCGGCTCTGCCGATGACGGTGCAACGGCTTATGTAGCCGCTCTCCAGACAAGACTGACCGAACTGAAATATTTCTATGGTGATGTGACAGGCTTCTATGATGACCTTACCGTTAATGCAGTCAGACAGTTCCAGAAAGATAACGGTATCGATGAATCAGGTCTTGCAGACGAAGAAACACAGCTCGGTATTTTTAACAGCAATGCAAAAGAAAACCCCAACGCAGGCAGCGTTGTTTACGGTATGAAGGGCGACGCAGTTACAAAGCTTCAGAAAAGACTGATAGAACTTCGTTACCTTTCCGGCAAAACAACGGGAACATTTGACAAGGCAACACTTGACGCTGTTCACGCTTACCAGAAGGCAGCCGGTCTTGAGCAGGCAGACCTTCTTACAGAAAAACAGCTTGACGACCTCTATTCGATCAATGCTCAAAAAGCATCCGATTATGACGTACTGAAATACGGTTATCAGGGCGACGATGTTGCAGAGCTTCAAACAAAGCTGGCAGGTCTGAAATACTACAACGGCAAAAATTCGGGCGTTTACAATGAAGAATTGGTTACTGCCGTGAAGCAGTTCCAGAAAGAAAACGGTCTGAAAGAAACAGGTCTGGCAGACGCAGATACACTTGACGCGATCAAAACAGAATCACAAAGAGAAAATTCTCAGGCGGGCAACCAGTTGATCCTCAAAACCTCCGAAATCGCAGATGATGCGCTCGCAGGTCTTGCGGAAACAAAGACAGAGGAACTTTCTATTGCAGAGGAAAATACCGACAATATGATTAAGAACGGTATCATCTTCGGTATTGTGCTTCTCTTTGCAGGAACAATGACAATTGTATTTATTGTAAAACTGAAAAGCGACAAGAAAAAGAAAGCTTACCAGGAAGTAACGGTTGTTAAATACAAAAAGAAATAATACGGAAAATCAGGGGCAAAGTTGAAAAGCTTTGCCTCTTTTTTGTTATTTTGTAATAAAATAAAAATCATTGTCTGTTTCTTTTTGAGTAAATTCGACATAAGAAATATGTTACCATAAATTGCCAACAAACGGGAATTTCAAGCCGTTTTTGGGGCAATTATTCCGTTTCGGAACGATTCTGTAGAACTTTAACAATATTTCATAAAAAGAATTGAAAAAACACTTGAAATTTATCCAAAATTAAGCTATTATATATGTATATAAATAGAAGTTTACTACAAAGGAGTTGTTATACAATGCAGCTTGGCAACGGTGAAAACAATGACCGCTCGGCAATTGAACTGTTTCATAACGGTGAGAATTACCACGCCTATCGATACCTTGGCGCGCATAAAGCAAGCGTTGACGGAACAGACGGTGTAATTTTCCGAACCTGGGCGCCTAATGCAAAAACCGTTTCGGTCGTCGGAACATTCAACAATTGGGATCGTTCGGTTCATCCGATGAACCGGATCTCGGACGGCGGTGTTTGGGAATGCTTTGTTCCCGAACTGGTCGAAACATACGCAATTTATAAATACAGCATTGAAACCTTTGATGATGTTTGCGTAATGAAGTCCGACCCTTATGCTTATCATTATGAAACGCGTCCGAACAATGCGTCCGTATTCGTTGATATTGACGGCTACGAATGGCACGATGACGAATGGCAGAAAACAAAGGACGAAAACGAATCCTACAGCAGACCAATGAATATTTATGAGGTTCACGCGGGTTCGTGGAGAAAATACAAGGACGGTAATTATTTTTCATACAGCAAGCTTGCAGATGAGCTGATTCCTTATGTAAAGGATATGGGCTACACGCACATTGAGCTGATGCCGCTGACGGAATATCCGTTCGATGCTTCGTGGGGCTATCAGGTAACCGGTTACTTTGCGGTAACGTCCCGTTACGGCAGTCCGTCCGATTTTATGGAATTTGTCGATAAGTGCCATCAGGCAGGCATTTCCGTGATTATGGACTGGGTTCCGGCGCATTTTCCGAGGGATACATTTGGTCTTGCAAGATTCGACGGTACACCGTGTTATGAATATTCCGACCCCCGAAAGGGCGAACATAAGGACTGGGGAACACTGGTTTTTGACTACGGCAGAAACGAAGTGGTCAGCTTCCTGATCTCCAGTGCCATCTTCTGGATGGACTACTATCATATTGATGGTATTCGCGTGGACGCGGTCGCTTCAATGCTTTATCTTGATTACAGCAGACGTGACGGCGAATGGGTTCCGAACAAATTCGGCGGAAAGGAAAATTTGGAGGCAGTGGCTTTCTTACAGAAGCTCAATGAGGCGGCATTCAAATATTATCCGAATGTCTTGATGATTGCCGAGGAATCGACCTCCTGGGCGAACGTATCGAAGCCTACATATATGGGCGGTCTGGGCTTTAACTATAAATGGAATATGGGCTGGATGAACGATATGCTTCACTATGTATCGCTTGATCCGCTGTACAGACCGTTTAATCACGATAATCTTACCTTCTCGTTTTTCTATGCGTTTTCCGAAAACTTCATACTGCCGATCTCACACGATGAGGTAGTTCACGGAAAGGCTTCATTGATCAATAAAATGCCGGGCAGCTACGAACAGAAGTTCGCAGGTGATAGGACCTTTATGGCTTATATGATGGCTCATCCCGGCAAAAAGCTGACGTTTATGGGTACGGAGTTCGGTCAGTTCAAGGAATGGGACTATGCGTCCGAGCTTGACTGGCTGCTGCTGGATTATCCGGCGCATAGTACGCTGAAACATTATTTTAAAACACTGAATGAATTCTATCGTGATAATTCGCCGCTGTGGGAGGTTGACTATAACTGGGAAGGCTTCAAGTGGATCTCAAATGATGACTACACACAAAGCGTTATCAGCTTCCGCAGGATCGATAAAAAGGGCAATGAAATTATTATTGTGTGCAATTTCCAGCCCGTTCTCCGCGAAAATTACCGTATCGGTGTTCCGATAGACGGTACTTACAAAGAGGTGTTCAACACCGATTTGGCAGAGTTCGGCGGTTCGGGCATTTCAAACGGTTCCGCGATCGTATCCGATGAAGTTCCAATGCATAACTTTGAACAGTCGATCGAGCTGACACTGCCGCCGATGTCGGTAATGTACTTTAAGTGTGTTCGCAAAAAGCCGAAAAAGGTTGCTAAGTCCAAAACAGCTGAAAAGTCAGCCGACGAGCAAAAGACAACCGCAAAGAAGAAAACAACCAAGGCTAAAAAAACCACAGCAAAAGCAGCCAAAACGGAAAAAGCGGCTTTAGAGGGATCCGGGGAGCCGGCAGAGGGAAAAGCTGAATCCGCAGCCGCAGAGGTAAAGGAGAAAAAAGCATCAACCGGAAAAACCTCTGCAAAGAAAACGACTGCGAAAAAATCTGATAAAAAATAAGCTTTAAACAATAGAAATAAAATTACCGTAATCAAAAAAGGGGGCATAAAAATGTATCCAAAGCAGGAAGTTGTTGCGATGCTTCTGGCAGGTGGCCAGGGCAGCAGACTTGGGGTACTTACACAAAAGCTTGCAAAGCCTGCCGTACCGTACGGCGGCAAATATCGAATCATTGACTTTCCGTTGTCAAACTGTGTCAATTCGGGCATAGAGGCGGTCGGCGTACTGACGCAGTATCAGCCGCTCGTTCTTAACGAGTATATCGGCAGCGGTCAGCCGTGGGATCTTGACAGTATGAACAGTGGTGTTCGTGTGCTTTCGCCGTATGAGCAGGTGAAGGGTGCCTACTGGTATTCCGGTACGGCTAACGCAATCTATCAGAATATTAACTATATCGATCGTTACAATCCCGACTATGTAGTGATCCTTTCGGGTGACCATATTTATAAAATGGATTACTCTAAAATGGTTGCTTTCCATAAGGAGCACAAAGCAGACTGTACGATTGCGGTTATTGATGTTCCGTTGGCAGAGGCTTCGCGCTTTGGCATTATGAACACCAACCCCGATGGCTCAATTTATGAGTTCGAGGAAAAACCGAAACAGCCGAAAAGTACGAACGCTTCAATGGGTATTTATGTATTTAGTTGGGACAAGCTCAGAAAGTATCTGATTGAGGACGAGGAAACCGAAGGTTCATCGCACGATTTCGGCAAAGATGTTCTGCCGAAAATGCTTGCCGACGGTCAGAGAATGTTTGCTTATCAGTTCCAGGGATACTGGAAGGACGTAGGAACCATCGACAGCCTTTGGGAGTCAAATATGGATCTTCTCGATCCGAACACGCCTCTCGATCTGAATGATGAGTCGTGGAAGATTTATTCGAGCAATCCTGTTGTGCCGCCGCAGTATATCGCAGACGGTGCGCAAGTTCAGAATTCTCTGATTGCGGACGGCTGTGACATCAGCGGTTCGGTTGATTTCTCGGTTCTGTTTAATAATGTTGTAGTAAAACAGGGCGCTGTGGTGCAGGATTCTATCATTATGCCCGGCAGTGTTATAGAAGAAGGTGCGGTGGTTCAGTATGCTATCGTTTCCGAAAATACCGTGGTAGGTAGGAATGCAGTGATCGGTGCAAGACCGGAGGACATAGAAGATAAAGATAAATGGGGCATTGCCGTTATCGGCGATAACCTGAAAATTGGTGAAAATGCCAAGGTAGCACCGAAAGCAATGGTTTCGACAGATATTGAGGGGGTAAAATAATTATGCGTGGAAACAATATAATGGGTATTATCTTCTCAAATCTTCACGAGGATCTTATCAGTGAATTAACCGACAGAAGAACAATGGGCGCTGTGCCGTTCGGCGGCAGATACCGCCTGATTGATTTTCCGCTTTCCAATATGGTGAATTCGGGTATTAACAAAATTGGTGTGCTTACCAAAAGTAACTATCAATCACTAATTGACCATCTTGGAACCGGTAAGGCGTGGGATCTTTCAAGAAAGCGCGATGGTTTGTTTATTCTTCCTCCGTTTGCCAATACTTCGGAATATTCCAACAGACTTACGACGCTGAACTCGATTATGCCGTTCCTCAAAAATTCGACAGAGGAATATGTGGCAATTTCCGATTGTGACGCTATCTGTAATATTGATTATAAGGCAATATGCAGCAAGCACCTTGAAAATGGCGCGGATATTACGCTCGTTTATAAGCGTGACCAGCTTCCGCCGAAACTTCACGATCCGGCAGTACTTTCCTTCGATTCAAGAGGAAAGGTGATCGATATTCTGATCAATCCGAATATCACAGGAAGCTGTAGTTATTATATGAATATAATGTTCATCAAGCGTGAGCTTTTGATAGAACTGATCAATAAATGCATCAGCAAAAATACGCTGAACTTTAAGCGTGACATCATTCAGGGCGAATATAAGAACCTGAATGTTTACGGCTATGAATTTGACGGCTTCGCTCCGATCATCACCTCAATGAGTGATTATTTCAATGCCAATATGCAGTTGATGAACCGGGAAGTAAGACACGACCTGTTCAGAGGCGACCGCCCGATCTATACCAAGATCAGGGACGATATGCCTGCCAAATACGGTCTTGGCTCAAAAGTAACCAATTCGCTGATCGGCAACGGCTGTAACATAGAGGGCGAAGTGGAGAATTGTGTACTCTTTAAAGGTGTTCATATCGGCAAGGGTACAAAAGTATCGAACTGTGTGATTATGCAGGATACCAAGATCGGCTCCGACTGTAATCTCAGCTATGTGATCGTTGACAAAGACGTTGTTATTAAAAATGAAAGAACGCTTGCAGGCTTCCTTTCTTATCCTGTTTACATAAGCAAGGAAAGCACAGTTTAAAAAGGAAAGTGGAAAACGGTTTTTCATTTTCCGATGTTACTAAAATTTTATTTCGGAGGTGTGTATTGAATGAAGTGTCTGTTTGTAACAAGCGAGGCACAGCCCTTTGCGGCTTCAGGAGGCCTTGCCGATGTTTCAGGCTCTTTGCCTCACGCCCTGCGTCAGCGTCTGATAGGCGCACGCATAGTAATGCCGCTTTATGACGAGATTCCCCAGAACCTGAAGGACAGTATGCGGTTTATTACCAGCTTTTCTGTTCCGGTTTCGTGGCGCCGTCAGTACTGCGGAATTTTTGAAACACGCTATAACGGAGTGATCTATTACTTCCTTGACAACCAATATTATTTTAAGCGTCAGGGTCTTTACGGTCATTATGATGATGCGGAACGCTTTGCATTTTTCTCAAGAGCCGTATTGGAGATGCTCCCGTTTATAGACTTTAAGCCCGACATTATCCACTGCAACGACTGGCAGACCGCACTGGTTCCGACGTACTATAATCTTTTCTATTCGCAGAATGATTGGTACAGAGGAATCAAGACGGTATTTACGATTCACAACATTCAGTATCAGGGAAAATACGGCACGGAACTGTATGAGGAGGTAGTCGGAATACCGCCTCACGGACGTTCCATACTTGATTGCGACGGCTGTATCAATTATATGAAGGGTGCAATTGAAACAGCTAATCGGGTAACGACCGTTAGTCCCAGTTATGCGTGGGAAATACGTGACCCGTGGTTCTCACACGGTTTAGACTCAATCCTTAATGCCAGAGCGTGGAAAATAAGAGGTATTCTTAACGGAATAGACACTACCTCTTATAATCCTGCAACGGATATTCAGCTTTATGCGAATTATTCAGCAGACGATATGTCGGGGAAGGCAGTCAACAAGCAGAAGCTGCAAGAGCGTCTGGGACTGGAGCAGAATGCCGAGGTTCCCATTATTGCAATGGTAACAAGACTGGTTTCACACAAAGGTCTTGACCTTGTCAAATACGCTCTTGACCAGCTAATGCGAGAGGAATACGTACAGTTTGTCATTCTCGGTTCGGGTGACTGGGAATATGAAAGCTTCTTCCGTTCGATGCAGGACAGATACCCCGGCAGGCTTTGTGCTTGTCACGGATTTATCCCTGAGCTTTCCAGAAAGATCTATGCAGGTGCGGATATGTTCCTGATGCCGTCAAAGGCAGAGCCTTGCGGTCTTTCTCAGATGATTGCTCTCAGATACGGTACGATTCCGATTGTCCGTGAGGTGGGCGGTCTGCGTGACTCCATTCAAGACAGTGGCACGGGTGACGGAAACGGTTTCACATTCCGTAACTATGATGCAATGGATATGCTCGGCTGTATTCGTCGGGCGATTGCAGGCTACTGGCAGCGCGACGGCTGGAAGATTCTCGTTGAACGTGCAATGAGATGTGACAACAGTTGGGCGCGTTCTGCGACTGACTACATTAATCTTTACAGAGAAGTAATGAATGAGTAAGGGTCAGGCAGTCGGGGGTTTTACCCCCTGACCCCCCACAAGGGCGCTGCCCTTGACCCGCAAGCTTTCGGGAAAGCTTGACCAAAGCTTTGGATCGCCCTGCGGGGATGATGGAAGAATAACAAAAAGGAAGCAAACAACGGTGGTTTGCTTCCTTTTTTATTGCAGGAAAAATTCTTTCCAACGTGTCGGCAGAAGTCTGCAAATGACATAACCGAGAACGGCACCTGTGAAGTTCAATATCACGTCGTCAATATCGACTGTTCGGTACCGAGTTTTTTGAGAAATGCAATCATCAGAAAGATCATTAATAAAATGGTTCCGACAAACAGTGCAAGCTCTTGTGTAATAACCATAGAATATCTCCTTAAAAATAGAATGATCGTCATATTTGATAAGACTCTTGCATATATATTGATTAAGGGGCTTGAAATTGCCCTGTAAGCGGTTAAGAGGATAAAAAGTTAAAACTATCTGTCAAAAAATAAAATCTTTTGACAGGCGGCTGAGCCGTTTATCGACGATTAGTATAAAAAAGGGAACAGCTTTACACTGTTCCCGAATCATTGTATCGTTATGCTGCTTCTTCAAGTGATTCAAGGGTTTCATCGTCTGCCGTTTCGTTATCTGGTTCTTCGGCTTCGCTGCTTTGCTGCGCGGAGGATTCGAGCAGTTCGGCATCTTTGGCAGTAATGGGAGTGACAGTGCAGCCCTTGTCTTTCATCAATTGTAAAATGCCATCATCGCCGTAAAAATGCGCCGCACCTACAATCAACAGCACCACTTGGTCGCTGTTCATATATTCCTCGGCTTTGTCCGCCATCCCTTTGTTGCGTTCCACAAGAAGATTGTTGTTGTAATCCTCCAAAAGCTTTTGCTGTTCTTCTGTCAGACTGACTTCTGCCGCCTGATCGGAGATGTCCTCACCGTTGATGTTTTCTTCGTTCAGTGTGCCGGTTTTCCAGTGGCTGTAGAGTTGTTTTACCGCTTCTACCTGTCGGTCAAATGCACCCTCATAGGTGTATTGTTCCAAAAGAAGAGCGTTCAGTTCATCGGAAATACTGTTGAGCAGGTCTAATTGGAATTGGATGGATTCCACTTCAAGAACCTCTTTGCCATCATTTTTGGCACGTTTGATAATGGTGGAATCAACACCCTTGTTGGTATCGAGTCCCGATTGCTTCAAAGCGGCGCTTTCCATCAGCGATGACCAGAGAGAAGCATTGTAATTGTCGTACAGATTGATATACAGATTATTTTCTTTCAGAATTGCCACAGCGTTATCATAGGTTTCTTTCGGAATATGGTCGTATATTTTGGTATCATCATCATATTTCATACTTTTCAGGATTTCCATTGATAAGCTCAGGTCGGAAGTGGCGACAGTGATGTCCGCTTCCACGGCGATCGCATCGCATTTCGCGTAGATCGTTTCAAAATATCCCGGCATATGGTCAACCGCCTCATCGCCTGCGTGAATGGAACCCATCATATAGATATAATTGCCGCTGCTGTCTGTGACTTTCCACATTGCAGGTGTGATCTCATCGGTCGGTGCAGAAGTGTCGGAGGTTGTTTTGGGGGTGCTTGGAGTGACAGTGGTACCTGAGCTTTGAGAAGAACTTTCTTTGGAAGATTGGGGATCGTCTATCACGTGAAGTTGACAGCCGCTGAATATCAAAAGTGACGCTAAAGCAGAAGCAACGATTGATGCTGCGAATTTTTTGCATTTCATCCTATTTCGTTCCTTTCGTTCGGTAATAAAGAAAGGGGCATTGCCGCTCGGCAATACCCCTGTATTATACTTTGTCAAGAAGCAAGTAAAACAAAATGAATCGAAATTACTTAGATGACTTCTTCATCTTTGAAGCAACAACTGCTGTGCCGAGAGCAACAACGCCCATTACAGCGAATACAGCAACAGTTGTAGCAGTAGCAGTATCACCTGTTGTTACAGAGTCACCCTTGCCTGTTGTTGTGTTGCTTGAAGCAGTCGTTGTGCTGCTTGTTGTAGTAGTGGTTGTGCCTGTCTTTGTTGTGTTGCTTGCAGTAGATGTGGTAGAAGTTGTGTTGTCAACAACTGTAGTAGTAGTTACGTCCTTTGTTGCGAGAACATAGTATGAGAAGTGCGGAGCCTTGAAAGTAAGTAC
>CADCRH010000066.1 GCA_902803805.1 uncultured Ruminococcus sp. | reverse complement strand
TTTTATATAAAATTTGTCGTTTTTTGTATGAATTTGATTTGCTATTTGGATGATAATATTATATACTTATATCATATTAATTTTTGATCATCAACCTTTCGTAAATATAAGGAGGATTCACAATGTCAAAAACCGCAATTGCCGCAGACAGCAACAGCGGCATTACACAAAAACAGGCTCGCAGGCTTGGTGTACATATTTTGCCAATGACATTTTTCGTTAACGGTGAACAGCACTATGAGGGTGTTGACCTGAAGCAGGAAGATTTCTATACGCTCATATCCAATTCAAAAACGATGGTGGCAACCTCGCAGCCCTCCCCGTCGGAGCTTCAGGATTTTTGGAGAGAAATACTCAATGAATATGACGAAGTGGTCTATATACCGATGTCATCAGGACTGAGCAGTTCCTGCACAACGGCATCACTTCTGGCAAAGGAGTTTAATGGCAGAGTTCACGTTGTCAATAATCAGCGTATTTCCGTAACACAGTATCAGTCTGTGTTGGATGCGTTGGAGATGGCTAAAAACGGAAAAAGCGGAAAGCAAATAAAAGAAAAGCTGGAAGAAGATAAATTTGAATCAAGTATTTATATAATGGTCAATAAGCTTGACCACCTGAAAAGAGGTGGAAGAATCACCACAGCAGGCGCTTTGATCGCCAATGTAATGAACTTGAAACCCGTTCTTCAAATTCAGGGTGAAAAGCTTGACGCTTGTGCGAAGTGCCGCGGTGTCAAATCCGCGAAAGAAAAGCTTCTTGAAATGATGCATAAAGACTTTGACGGACGCTTTAAGGAGATTGTCGATAGGGGCGAAATGTCGCTTCTTTATGCTTATTCCGATATTACCAAGCACGAAGCCGAACAGTGGCAAAAGGAAATCGAAAAATCTTTTCCGGGCTTTCAGGTGGAGGGTGCGGCACTGTCATTGAGTATTGGCTGTCATATCGGTTCCGGTTCACTGGCAATTGCTTGTTCCAAAATTTCAAAATAACAATTTTTATATCAGCCGAAGGCTTACACACATTTTTTCGATTCCAAACAGTGTGTAAGCCTTCATTTTATGTTTTTAAATGTTTTAAAATTTCACACTTAGAACAGGGTGTTTTTTGGTACTTTTTAGTATTGACGGATATTGAAACCTAATCATATTTCGTGTATAATAATATTGATATTTTGTGAATTCGCATTATAAAACTAACACCCTGGAGGATGATTATGACAAAGGAAAGAAAAACTTATCATTGTCAGCAATGCGAAAAGGAAATCTATTACGAGGGCTTATGCTGGCTGTGCAGAGCAAAGCAAAAAAGAAAGGACGGTCTTGCAATGACAAATGAGGATGTGGCATATAAACAGAAGTATGTCATTTCCCATCTGGATGAGCTTGATAAATTTGAGGATCCGGCATATAGCTATTTCTGGGATTGTTTAAGCTATCAAAACGTTGTCAGCGAGGAATTGCAGCAGGCGGCACTGGACAGGAAAATGTATATTCCGGCAGAGCTGTATTGTTACGCACCGGAACATATCAGAGATGAACTGATAAACCGTCTGAATCAATGTACCAATCGATTGGAAGGTTCCTATCTTATGTCCTGCTTGGCGATGCAGGGAGATGATATGTCACTGGAAGCGATTTATCAGATCAAAAAAGAGGGCAGACCTTGGCTAGAGGATTTATATGCAGGACCCGAAATATATGCATACAGCGGCAACTGGTCATTTGATGAAAACGGAAAGCGTTTTGAAACAGGCTATTCCAAATGCTATGAAATTGATGACGACAAAGATAACGACAACACCGACAAAGCGGTCATTACCGCAAAAGTACGAGAGGAAAAATGTCCTCATTGCGGCAGCAGCCTGATCGAACCGATCTCTATTGACTGTGATGACGAAAGATTCTCATTTATCGGAGCAAAAGGCAGAATCAGGGCGGTATGCTGTCCGGGTTGTGTCGGATTTACCGAAAGTGCCTTTTCTTCCTATTTTGATGACGGTACAGCATCAGCAGATCTGCCTTATGAGGGCGTTGCCGATTACGGATTTTGTACTGAGGAACAAGACTTAAAAGAAGCAGAAGAAAAGGGTGCCAAACTGAGACTTCGGGAAGTACCGCCGTTTTTCGGCGCGGAGGACTGGGAAGCAGCGACAATAGGAGGCTTTGCCCACTGGATACAGGATGTTCAAATATTAAACTGTCCGTGCTGCCAGAAGCCTATGAAATATCTTGCGCAGCTTCCGTGGGATAATTTTTTGAACGGTATGTGTGAGGGCACATTATATATTGAGATATGTACCAATTGTAAAAAGTTTGGAATGGTTCATCAGCAGACCTGATCAACCATTATGAATTGAACATTGTGCCATATTCGGGAATACCTGTAATGATACAGTATTCCCGAATTTTTTTAAAAAAGTTTATTTTTAGTTTACAATTTGGTGATATAATAAAATTAAATGTTGTATTTTTTATTTTTTCGTATTTTGATACAAATATCGACCGAAAACTTGTAAAATGGCAAGTTTTGTGTTAGACTTTTTTAGGCTTTTGTAATATGTAATATAAAGGTTAAGAAAATAACCGATGATCTGTTAGGAGAGAAATTTATGACATATATTTCGTTTGTTGTGCCGTGCTATAATTCACAGGATTATCTGGAACGGTGTGTCAATACCCTTATGCCCGAAAATAAGGAAATTGAGATCATCATTGTGAATGACGGCTCAACGGATAAGACAGCGGAGCTTGCGGAAAGGTATCAACAGAAATATCCCGATACCGTCAGAGTGATCCATAAAAAGAACGGCGGTCACGGCTCGGCTGTTAATGAAGGACTGAAAAATGCCAACGGATTGTATTTCAAAGTAGTCGATTCGGATGACTGGCTTGATACGGAAAATTTAAAAAAGGTTCTGGAACAACTGAAAAAGTGGGACAAAGAAAATACAAGAGTTGATCTGGTTGTCTGTAACTATATTTATGACCATCTTTTTGAGGATAAAAGAAAACAGATGACGTACAGAAATGTATTCAAAAAAAACGAAATTATGGGTTGGGACGATATAGGACATTTTAATCCGTCACAGTATATTATTATGCACGCGGCAATGTTCAGAACGGATGTTTTGAGAGAATCAAAGGTCGTACTTCCCGAACACACCTTTTATGTTGACAATCTTTTTACACATCAGCCGCTGATCTATTCCAAAACGGTATGCTATCTTGATTTGGATCTGTATCATTACTTTATCGGCAGAGATGACCAGTCGGTGAATGAAAAGGTGCTGATGAAGCGAATCGACCAACAAATCAAGGTCAACAAGATGATACTGGACCGAGTGACGACCGAGGAAGAAAAAAATGCGCCGAAAAAGCTGAGAAAATACCTTATCAGAAATCTGTCAATAATGACGTCGATTTCCGATATTCACCTTCTGCTGATCAATACACCGGAATCGAGAGCAAAAAGAAAAGACCTTTGGGACACGATCAAACAGCGTGATGAAAAGCTTTACCGACAGCTCAGATACAGAACTACGGCAGGAACCACCTATCTTCCGCTCGGCAGATTCGGTGACGGTCTGACAATGTGCGGCTATAAGTTGGCAAGGGTGATGTATAAATTCAATTGATAACGGAGGTGTTGTATGGAAAGATTATATATTGCGTTTGTGGACACACCGGGACTGTTTGCGTCTTTGATCAGAAAAGTGGTAAAGATGAATTATGTACACGTGGTACTGTCTTTGGACGAAAATCTGCTTGAAGCATACAGCGTGGGCAGACGAAATCCGGAAATTCCGTTTTTCGCAGGCTTTGAAAGGGAGGATTTGGAAAGAATCTACAAGAAATTTCCAAAGGCAAAATATAAAGTAACATATATCGAATGTACGGAGGAGCAAAAAAGAAATATCAAAAATCATCTGGAACAATGTTATACGGACAGATATAAATATCATTATTGTATTGTGGGCTTATTTTTTCTGCTTTTTCAAAAACCGTTTTATCAGAAAAATCACTATACCTGTTCTTCCTACATAAGCAAACTGCTTCACAGAAACGGCATACGGTTATTCGGGAAACATTTTTCACTTGTTACGCCGAGAGATTTTTTTGATCTGGATTTGCCTGCGATATATGAAGGTTCGATTTTTCCGTTGGTCGAAAGGTATCTGAAAGCAAAACGAATCCATAATGCCAAACGGCTTCCGTTCGGAGAGGATTGGGAGTGATAGAATGTCGAAAACAAAAACAGATGACGGCACCGACAGCCGTGCAGGAAAAAGTCGCATCAAAAGAAATCTTATCAGCTTTGCTTTTCTCATTCTATTGTTGATTTTGACGCTCTGGATGATCTTAAAGGATAATGATATTGTTGAGATATGGAACTCGGTACTGACATTGGAACCGGTATGGTCTGCCTTTGCGGTGTTTGCGGCGCTGTTTTTCGTGTCTGCCGAGGGATTTATGATATGGTATATTCTGCGGTCGCTCAAATGCGGAATATCGCTGCCGAACTGTATCGGTTATTCCTTTGTGGGATTTTTCTTTTCGGGAATCACACCGTCGGCGTCGGGCGGGCAGCCAATGCAGCTTTATTATATGAGCAAAGATAAAATTAAGATCGCGGATTCCACCGTTACCTTAACGATCGTGGCAACATTTTATAAGTTTATTTTGGTGTTGATCGGAATTGTCGTGGCGATTTTCTGGGGAAATCTGCTGACAAAGTATCTCAGCGGATATATCTATCTTTTTTATTTCGGATTGATTCTGAATTCCGTTGTTGTGGCAGTTTTAATAATGCTGATGGCAAAACCGAACGTCATCAAAAAAATACTGCTGAAATGTGAAAGACTGATCATCAGAATGCGTATTTTAAAACCTTCCATCAACCGGAGCCGAAAGCTTGCGAATATCGCATACGAGTACAATCGCGCCGTTAAAAAATTTGTCAAGAATCCGAAACCGATCATCGTAACAACCATCGTTACGATTCTCCAAAGATGCAGCATTTTCTTTATTACTTATTTTATCTACAGAGGGATGGGGCTGAATGCCGAAAATATTGTGGTCATCACCGTTTTGCAGGCTTCCGTTTATGTTGCGGTTGACCTGCTTCCTCTGCCCGGAGCGCAGGGAATTTCGGAACTGATGTATCAGACCGTGTTTGGTACGATTTTTACGGGGGCATATCTGCCTGCTTCGGTTCTCATCACAAGGGGAGTCAGTTTTTATCTTCCTTTGATTGTGGGGATTGCCGTTACCGTTGTTTTCTGGTTAAAAAAGAGCAGAACAAAGAAAATAACAGAACAGTAAAATTTTTTACATTAATGACCCCCGAAAGTTAGACCAAACATCTGACTTTCGGGGGTCGGTTTATTGTTTTGTATTATTCATTGGCATTATTGATTCCATCGAGCCAGACTTTGATCTCATTCTCATCTGCACCGCCCGAAAAACGCATTCCTTCCAGCCAGTTTCCTGTGCCTGCCATTTCTGCAAGCGCCGTTCCGCTTTCACCGAGAGGAGAGGTAGAGAAAGTACAGAACGGGATGACCGTTTTGCCGGAAAAGTCATTATTTTTGATAAAGTCATCCACGACCCACGCAGCTTTTTGCCACCATATCGGATAGCCGATATAGATAACATCATATGAATCAAAATTTTCCACAGTCGTTGTTGTCAGTTCAACGTGTCTTGTGTCCGGCGTATCGTGTTCGCGGCAAACTCGGCTGTCGCTGTTTGTCCAGTCAAGGTCGTCGGAGGTATAAGGCTCAACAGGCTCTATTTTGAAAACATCGGCATTTTGATAATCGGCTATCATATTGGCGATCCTTTCGGTGGTGTTGGTTGCCGAGTAATAAACGACCAATGTTTTTGAGGAAGCATTGGTGGGTTTCGATTGCCCTTCGCTTTGTTCCTCAGTGACTGACAGCTCGGACGCTTCGTTATCCGTCCTGTTCTCCTGTGAATCTTCGGTACCGATCGCCAAATCAAGACTTTGCTGCGGTGATGAGCCGGTTGGCGAGGAATTATCATTTGTTTCTGCGCTGCATCCTACCGTAATGATGACAGTAAATATCAGTGCAAGTACCACATTCCGTAATTTTTTCATTTGGCAGTCCTCCCCAAAACGATGTTGATTTTATGCTTTGATGACTCTCGTTCCGCTGTATTAAAAAGGTATAGCCTGCATCAACAGCCTGTGCGAGAAACTTTGTCATCTCCTGTTACGGATGAACTTTCATACCGTGCAAAGCCTTGACAAATGCAGGATTGGAGTGGTCAATGATCTCGCTGTGTCCGAGGTCTTTTTTGTTCAATACTGTCATTTCGTCATCTGTCAGTGTGAAATCCCATATATCGATATTCTGCTTCATTCTTTCGATCTTAACGGATTTCGGAATGATGGAAACCCCTCTCTGTGTGTTCCAGCGAAGAACAACTTGTGCGTTGCTTTTGCCGTATTTTTCACCGATCGCGGCAATTTCGGGATCGGTAAAGATTCCGTGCTTGCCCTCCGCAAGAGGGCCCCACGCCTGCGGCGCAACACCGTAAGCTTTCATATTTTCGAGTGCGTCCGTCTGTGCAAAATAAGGATGAAGTTCTACCTGATTGACGGCAGGGATGATATTTACGTTTTCGCAGAGATTCGCAAGAACGGCAGGGTAGAAGTTGGAAACACCAATCGCCTTTGTCAATCCTTCGTGATAGGCTCTTTCAAGACCTCTGTATGCGGCAAAATAATCGCCCATCGGCTGATGAAGAAGAATCAGGTTCAGATAATCAAGCCCCAGTTTTTCAAGCGAGGTTTTGACAGCCTGATAAGCGGTTTCTTCGTTCTTTTCGTCCTGTACCCATACCTTTGTGGTAATAAAAAGTTCGTCACGGGTCACAATCCCGTCTGCTACAGCACGGGCAACTGCTTTTCCGACCGCTTCCTCATTCATATAGGCGGCAGCGGTATCGATCAAACGATAGCCTGTTGTAATGGCATTGTAAACCACCTGTTCACATTCGGCAGCGTTGGGAATCTGAAATACGCCGAAACCCTCCAGCGGCATTGTCGTTCCATTGTTCAGTGTGATCAATTCCATAGTAATACTCTCCTTTATAGTTTCATTTGTTTATTTACATTCTTCCAGTATAGCAAGCAGCTCATCGGCACTCATCTTTTTGCAGCAGCCGCCTGTGATAATGGTCGATTCCGCGATGGCACGATAGTCGATATCGGTGATACCCATTTCGCTGAATTTTGTTGGCAGCCCCGTTTCCTTGATAAAATCGGCAAGTGCTTCAATTCCTGCCAGTGCCAGTTCTTCATCGGTTTTGTCGTTTTTCGGAATGCCCCAGACATTATGGGCAAACTTGGCAAATTGAGCAGGAGCGTTTTGATAGATATGACGGTAAAGTACAGGATGGATTACTGCAAGACCCTGACCGTGGTTGCAGTCGGTGTAAGCGCCGAGTTGGTGTTCTAGCATATGACACTGAAAATCGGTGATCTTGCCCAGTTTCAGGATCCCGTTTTCACCCATAGCGGAAGCCCAGATCAGCTCCGAACGTACCAATTTGTCATCAGGATTTTTCAGCGTTGCCCTCATATTTTTGATCACATTTCTCATAACGGCTTCATTGATCTCATCACTGAGATTGGTTTCTCTCGGTGTGCCGAAATAGGTTTCCATACAGTGGCTCAGCGTATCGAACGAGCCGGAAATGACCTGCTTCATCGGCATTGTCATTGTATAGTTGACGTCCAGCACGGCAAAATCATAAAAGGCACCCCATAGCGGTGATTTCATTTTTTTGTCCTCATTGGTGATAACGGCACCGTTGTTCATTTCCGCACCGGTTCCGAAAGCGGTCACTACAGCGCCCATAGGAATCGACTTTGTGGGTGTTTTATGTTGGGCATATTCAAAATCCCATATATCCTCATCAAGCTTTGCCTGTGCGGAAACAATTTTGCAGCAGTCGATCACAGAGCCGCCGCCGACGGCAAGGATAAAGTCAATGTTGTTTGATACAGCGAGCCTTGCACCTTCCTGTACCTTGGCATAGGTCGGGTTCGGCATAATGCCCGTAAATTCAAACACATTTTTTCCTGCTTCATTCAGCACTGCGATGATCTCATCGTAAATTCCCACTCTTTTGACAGAGCCGCCGCCATAGGCGAGAAGAATATTTTTGCCATATTTGCTCAGTTCTCCAGCAAGGCTTTCTCTTGCAACAGCTTCACTGAAATGAACGGTAACAGGATAGCTGTAATGAAATGGATTCATTGAATTCTCCTCCTTAAAAATTGAAAGATTCCAACCATTTTGCAACACTGTCTGCACAGCCCTTTTCGACAGCTGACATTTCCAAAGGCAGACCCTTTAAAACTCTTGCATTCGGTTCAAGTTCTGCAATGGTCTGATAAGTGCCGCCGTCCGACGAACCCATATGCGTATTGAACGGAATGATGTTTTTCCCCGAAAAATCATATTCATCAAAAAGGGTATAGATGATCATAGGAAAGGTGTACCACCACATAGGATAACCAATGAAAATGTTGTCATAACTGTCGATATTGATTTTATTTTTGATTTTGGGACGCTTGTTTTCATCGTGTTCCTTTTTGGCATATCGCGCCAGTGCATTGTAATGGCTTTTGTCGCTGTCATAAGGGATAACGGGTTCAATTTCGACAAGTTCCGCTCCCGTCTGTTTTGCGATCTCCTCTGCCGCCAGCTTTGCCGTTCCATAAACGGAAAAATACAGCACAAGATTTTTTGACATTTCATTCACCCCTATCAAATAAGATTCGTTGATTACAATTTGATTATATGATATAATCAGGAAAAAGTAAAATGCTTAATATTTATATTAATATAACCAACAGTTATATGGAGGACATATGATAGAGATCCATCTTCTTGAGCAGCTTGCCGCCTTTGCCAAATACGGTACACTGTCCAGAGCGGCGGCGGAACTGCATATATCTCAGCCTGCACTCAGCCGTTCAATGAAAAAACTGGAAAGCACGCTGGGCATTACGCTGTTTATCCGTGACAGCAAAAAAATTTTTTTGAATGAAACAGGCAAACTTGCCGCACAGCTCGCGCAGTCACAGGTCAATCAGAACAAAGAAATGATCAGCAGGATCATTGCTTTTGACCGCAGTTTGCACAGTATATGTGTGGGTTCTTGTACACCGATGGGAATTACACAGTTAATGCCGATTTTGCAGGACTGTTTCGGAGATATGACCATTTCTTCGGAACTGGTTTACGGGGACCGCTTTTTAACGGTCTTGAAAACGGTGCCTATCAGATCGGGATTTTAAATGCACCGTCAGATGATACGAATATCTTCTGTCAGCGATATATTAATGAGCATCTTTATATTTCTGTGCCGACAACTCACAGACTGGCAAACAAGAAAAGTGTCAAATTCGCTGACCTTGACGGAGAAAAATTCTTGCTTTTTCAGCATATCGGCTTTTGGAGAGAAATCTGTGAAAAATATATGAAAAACACCAGCTTTATTGTGCAGCCGGACAGAGATTCCTTTTTTGAATTGGTGGAAAATACCGAGTATCCCGCTTTTTCGTCCGACGCTGTTCTGATGACCGAACATCCGCCAATAGAAAGGGTCTATATTCCGATCGATGAGGAAAAAGCCCGATATACCTACTATGTTGCCTGCCTGAATCAAAATAAGCACCGTTATTCCTCTTTTTTCAATGCCATACGCTCGGCAGTGATAAAATAATTTTTTATCGTCTTGACAAAAATATCCTATCAACCTATAATATAACCGGGTTAGATTTTAGAGAGGAGGGGATAGTATGGCTACCAAAGAGCAAGTGGAAAGAATGATTGACCAATGGGAAAAGGCATTTCCGATTGATTTTTGCAGAAGGGTCAATGAAACACAGGCAGGTATCAGAGCGGTTATGCTCTTGCTGTATGAATCTGACGGAACGGTGACTGCCGGTAATATCAGTACTCAATTAAATATCAGCACAGCAAGAGTGGCAGTATTGCTGAAAAAAATGGTGGCAAAAGGACTTATCACAAAGAAACAGGGAATTACAGACGGTCGTGTAACCGTTGTCAAGCTGACGGCATTAGGCGAACAGACCATTTCTGAAATGCAGGCTGATAGGTATGCGCAAGTCAGCAATATCATTGACGCAGTAGGCGAGGAACGACTTCAGATATTTATCAAAATTGCCAATGAAATCAGAGTCGCTACAAAAGAACCGAGATTTCACTTTTAAATCGAACGATTCATAGATGTTATTTTTTTATTGCATTATCTAACCTAATTAGAAATCAGTTAGTGAAATGGAAAGGAGTCAGATTCAAAAAATGTTAAAAATTATGAAGAATTTCACCAAAAAAGAAGGTGTCCTGGCGGTCTTGTCCGTTGCGTTTATTGTGCTGCAAGTGTGGCTTGATCTGACAATGCCCGATTATATGTCCGAAATCACAATGCTGATACAGACGGAGGGCAGCACAATGGCGGAAATTTTAAGAGCCGGCGGTATGATGCTGCTTTGTGCGCTCGGAAGTCTTGCGGCTTCAATCGTGACCGCTGTTTGTGCGGCAAAAATTGCTGCGAATTTCTGTGCCTCGCTGCGCAGCAGCTTATTCAGAAAGGTTCACTCTTTTTCGATGGAAGAAATTGGACACTTTTCTACCGCCAGCCTGATCACCCGTTCTACCAATGACGTTACTCAGATACAAATGCTGATCGTGATGGGAATGCAAATGCTGATCAAAGCGCCGATTATGGCAGTCTGGGCGATCTGCAAGATTTCGGGCAAAGAGTGGCAATGGACACTTGCGACAGGAATTGAAGTGATTGTGCTGCTTTCGGTAGTCGGTATTTGTCTGCTGCTGGCAGCTCCAAAATTCCGGAAATTACAGAAGCTCACCGATGATATTAACCGTGTGACAAGAGAAAATCTGACAGGACTGCGCGTTGTCCGTGCCTACAATGCCGAAAAGTATCAGGAGGATAAATTTGAAAATTCCAATCAGCGGCTTACTTCCACACATCTTTTCACACAGCGCACAATGTCCTTTTTGCTGCCGAGTATTCAGTTGATTATGAGCAGCTTGTCCCTTTCCGTTTACTGGATCGGTGCCATACTGATCCAGCAAGCCGGAATGAGCAGAAAAATAACACTCTTTTCCGATATGATGGTATTTTCACAATACGCCGTTCAGGTAGTGATGTCATTTATGATGTTGGTGGTGATTTTTATGATTCTTCCACGTGCTTCGGTTTCTGCCAAGCGTATCAGTGAAGTATTGGAAACGGAGCCGACCATTATTGATGGTCAGAAAACAAAGGGCAAAGAAAGACACAGCGGTGAAATAGAATTCAGAAATGTTTCTTTCCGTTATCCCGATGCAGAGGAGGATGTACTCAGCAATATCACCTTTACGGCAAAAAAGGGGGAAACCGTTGCCCTGATCGGTTCTACAGGCTGCGGAAAAAGTACGGTTATCAATCTGATTCCCCGTTTTTATGACGCAACAGAAGGCGAGGTTCTGGTGGACGGCGTGAATGTTCGTGAATACACGCAAAAAGCACTCCGCAACAAGATCGGCTACGTATCACAAAAAGCGACTTTGTTTACCGGTACGATCAGATCTAATGTAGGATATGGTGACAACGGCAAAAAAGCGGTTGCGGCAGATACAGTGAAAGCCGCAGTAAAAACAGCACAGGCCGCAGAATTTGTGGAAAAGATGGACGGTACCTATGACAGCTATGTGGCACAAGGCGGTTCAAACCTGTCGGGCGGTCAGAAGCAAAGAATTTCCATTGCCCGTGCCGTAGCCTGTAAGCCGGAGATCTTTATTTTTGACGATTCGTTTTCCGCGCTTGATTACAAAACAGACCGTGTTTTGCGTCAGGCACTGGATCGGGAATGTGCGGACGCTACCCGTATTATTGTGGCACAGCGTATCGGAACCATTCGCGATGCCGATAAAATTATTGTTTTGGACGAAGGTAAAATTGCCGGAATGGGAACACACAATGAACTGATGAAAAACTGCGAGGTGTATCGTCAAATCGCACTTTCGCAGCTCTCAAAGGAGGAATTGGCATAATGGAAAAAAACGAATATCAACTTGGTCAGAGCCGGCAAAATCAGCCAAGACGCAGAGGTCCGGCAGGAGGTCCTCCCGGCTTCAGGGGAGGGGAAAAGGCAAAAGATCTGGTCGGTACCTGGAAAAAACTGCTCCGCTATTGCCGCAAATATATTGCGGTGATCGTCATTGCGATTTTATGTGCGGCGGCAGGAACAGTACTCACCCTGATAGGCCCCGATCAGTTATCCGAGATGACAGATACCATCACCGACGGTATTGCCCCCGATACGGCAAAGCTTGAGGAAATATCGGAATCCGTTACCAACAATATGTCCGATAATTTCGAGAAGTTATTAAAGGAAATCACGATGAATGTCAGCGGCGGAGGCGTACCAACGGAAATCAAGATGAACGGCAGCACCATTACAGTTGATGAACAGATCCATACACTTCAACTGCTCGGCAGTCTTGACGTGAGTGATAAAACTGCCGTTCAAAACGCGATGCGTCAGCTTCCGCAATCGGTGAGCAGCGCATTATATACAGATATTACCGTTGACGGTGTTACTATCACCGCAAACGATCAGATCGAAATGCTGCAAAAATTTGCCGATATGAACACCGAAGATTCCAAAGATTCCACTGCCGTGCTGGAGAGATTGGATGCAATGCCCGAATCCGTATCTCAACTGATCAAACCTTCTATGGATATGGATAAGATCTTCCATATCGGGTTGATTCTGATTCTTTTCTATGCACTAAGTTATCTTCTCTCGGTGGTACAGGGATGGATGATGGCAACCATTACACAGAGAGTATCTAAGACAATGCGCTCGGATATTTCCCATAAAATCAATAAGCTGCCGATGTGGTTCTATAACCGTACTACGACCGGTGATGTGCTGTCCCGTGTAACCAACGATGTTGATACGATCGGTCAGTCCTTGAACCAAAGTATCGGTACGCTGATTTCTTCGATCGTACTATTTGTCGGCAGCTTAGTGATGATGCTCATTACTAACGGTTGGATGACACTGACCGCCGTGATCGCCAGTCTGCTCGGATTTTTTATTATGTTTGCTATTATGGGAAAGAGCCAGAAATACTTTACCCGTCAGCAGCAGCACCTTGGCGAAATCAACGGTCATATTGAGGAAATGTATGCCGGTCATACTGTCGTAAAGGCATATAACGGAGAAGAAGCATCGCAGAAAATTTTCGATAAGATGAACAGCAAACTTTGCGAAAGCGGTTTTAAGGCACAGTGCCTGTCGGGTCTGATGATGCCGATTATGGGCTTTATCGGCAATCTCGGCTATGTTGCGGTTTGCGTGGTCGGCGGTGCAATGGCGCTGAACGGCAATATCAGCTTTGGTGTGATTGTTGCATTTATGATATATGTTCGTTACTTCACACAGCCGCTTTCTCAGATGGCACAGGCTGTTCAGTCATTGCAGTCTGCCGCTGCTGCCGGAGAGCGTGTCTTTGCATTTCTGGAAGCGGAAGAAATGGAAGATGAGAGCGGCAAAACAGAAAAGTTGGAAAATGTCAAGGGCAAAGTGGAATTCAAAAATGTAAAGTTTGGCTATGAAGATTCCGATGTTACCGTTATCAACGATTTTTCTGCCATCGCACAGCCCGGTCAGAAAATCGCGATCGTCGGTCCTACCGGTGCCGGCAAAACAACAATGGTCAATCTGCTGATGCGTTTCCACGAAATACAAGACGGTGAGATTCTGATTGACGGAATCCCCACCAATCAGATGACCCGTGAAACGGTACATTCTCAGTTCTGTATGGTGCTTCAGGATACTTGGCTGTTTGAGGGAACCGTTCGTGAAAACCTGATCTATTGTCAGGAAGGCGTTACGGACGAAACAATGAAAGCAGCCTGCAAAGCAGTAGGACTTGACCATTTCATACGCACACTGCCCAAGGGCTACGATACCGTACTGAACGATCAAGTAAACCTTTCTCAGGGACAGAAACAGCAGCTTACCATTGCCCGTGCGATGATCGCGGATAAGCCTATGCTGATTCTGGACGAAGCGACTTCCTCTGTCGATACCCGTACCGAACAGAAAATTCAGGCGGCAATGGATCAACTGATGAAAAACCGCACTTCCTTTGTCATTGCCCATCGTCTTTCTACTATTAAGAATTCGGATCTGATTCTGGTGATGAAGAATGGTGACATCATTGAAAGCGGCAATCACGAAGAACTGCTTGCTAAGGGCGGTTTCTATACAGAGCTTTATAACAGCCAGTTTGAGCAGGCATCATAACCGATAAAAAACAGACGGTGCATTTTTATTTCAAAAATGCCCGTCTGCTTTTAATGCTGTTTTTATAGTTTTTGTGCGATACTGTCTTTGATCTTATCGATCTGTTCTTTGATCTGTTCGCGTCCGATGATTTTCAGTTTCGGGAAACTGGCAAACATTCTTCGCTGCTGATAGTTGAGCTTGCTTAAACTGAAATTGGTAAGCTCTTTCAACTCTTTCAGCTTTGAGCGGAAATCAATCATTCCGCGGAAAGTGATGATGTTGTCAGTCAGGAATATTACAAACGTTACCGCTGCCGAAATATGTATCCACTCAACCGATACCATATCTGTCACGCCTGCCACAAACGGGTGTATCACCTTGACCGCCAAAACGGTCATTGTTCCGAATGCCGCTGCACCCAAAAGACAGATACGTCCGTTGATGTTGCATTTCATATTGCTGTAGTCCCACCATCGGGCATTAAATAACTTTTCCATTGCATAAGAGGTGAGATATTCCAGTGTACACGTCAGTACCGCGCCGACAAGAAACAGCCATAAAATATTTTCGATACTGCTTAGCGTGATCGTTACCAACAGCGCACCATAGCCGTAAATCGGACAGTAAGGACCGTTTAAAAATCCGCGGTTAACGAATTTCTTTTCCGTAAACAAGAATAAAACGACTTCATACGTCCAGCCGATAATGCTGTAAAGAATAAACCATAAAAAATATTTTTCGATCAGCAAGACATCCATAAAATCCCTCCTATCGGCAGTAAACGGTTTCCTTGAACGCACATATTTTATCAGCAATACAAAGTATGACGGTTTCAATATATTTCGGCGGTGCAGGGTTCAGCGGAAACATATGTTTTTTGATCATATCCCTTTCTATGTCGTTCAACTCATAGTCACGCTCTGCATTTTCCAGTGCACGGCCGGCGTGGGTGAAACCGTGCAGCCGGTGGCTTTCGTCCGCTTCGTGCCAGTCGTACAGAAAATAATCGTGCAGCAGTGCCCCTCTCACAAGGGAGCGAAAATCTACTCTGAACGGCAGTAAAAGTGCAATCATTATGCAGTAGTAGGTGACATTCAGCGAATGTTCATATACGGTTACTTTTCCGTGATGAATAAATTTCTTTTCAACACTGATTTTATCAAGCGAAAAAATATCTTCTCCGTATTTTTTGATGATTTTTGTGATCGTATAAAAACGGTGCATTTTTATCAACCCTTTCAATGACCTAAAGACATTGATATATATGATCATTATACGATATTAACAAAAAGAAAGGAATGGACACAAAATACCACAACTGTTGCTTATCATACATTTATGGGTTATAATATAGATTAAGTATCATATCAACGCGATTTTGTAGAGGAGGATAATGATGACTGACAGAAGAATTCTGAAAACAAAGCGTACCATTAAACGAGCCTTTGTTTCTCTGCTGTCCGAAAAGGATATTAACCATATTACGATTAAAGATATTGCCGACCGTGCCGATATTAACCGCAAAACCTTTTACAGCTATTACAGAGGAATTTATCAGTTGGTGGATGAAATTGAAAACGAGATCGTATCGGATTTTAACGAGGCGGTGGAAAGTTTTGATTTTAGCACAATGATACAAAGTCCCAATCCCGTTTTTGAAAAACTTACTTCTATCATCAATAATGATATTGAGCTTTACGGTGCCATTCTGAGTACCAAGCATAACAGCGGTATTTTTGAAAAAATCGTGGAAATCCTGAAATTAAATATCAAACACTCCATTCAAAGTCAAATCAATATTGAAGATGATAAACTCGATATAATAATGAATTATTCCGTTTCGGGAATGATAGCGGTGTATCGAAGCTGGTTCAACTCAGGCAGTAAGCAAAGCATAGAGGAAATTTCCCGTATGGTCAGTATTTTGTGTACTAGCGGCGTACAGCCGCTTCTCAGTGAATATATGCAGAGGTGATAGTTTGGAATTTAAGGTTGATGAAACACTTGATGGAATCAGTGTTCAAAATTTTCTCCGCCGGCACTGTAACGTTTCTGCCAGACTTCTGACAAAACTGAAACGCACCGAGAACGGCATTACCAGAAACGGCGAGCCTATCAGAAGTATTGATACGCTCCGGGGCGGCGATATGGTGATCTTGTCAATGCCTGACGACAGGAATGAAATCATCCCCGTTGACCTTCCTGTGGAAGTCGTTTATGAGGACGATACCGTTATTGTATTTAATAAACCCCCGTATATGCCTGTTCACCCCGTTCACGAACATCGTCTTGATACGCTTGCCAATGCCGCTGTGTACTACAGCAGGGCAAAAGGAGAAAACTATGCTTTCAGAGCTGTCAACCGTCTTGACCGCGATACGTCGGGATTGGTGCTTTGCGCCAAAAGCAGCTATGCCGTCACATTTCTGGCAAAAAATACGGATAAGATTTATACCGCTCTTTGTGAGGGAATCATCATCGGCAGCGGTACGATCGATCAGCCGATTCGCCTGAAAGAAGGACATACAATACAGCGTGAAGCAGCGGATAACGGTGTCCGTGCCGTTACCCATTATCAAGCAGTCGTTTCCTGCCGTCAGCATACATTGGTTGAGTTTGTGTTGGAAACAGGACGAACACATCAGATCCGTACTCATATGTCGTGGTTCGGTCATCCACTTGCAGGCGATGATATGTACGGCGGCAGTCTTGACTATTTCGACCGTCAGTGCCTGCACTGCTCAAAACTGACTTTTGTTCACCCAAAAACCCACGAAAAAACCATTGTTACCTCACCGCCTGATGACTGGCTTTCGGAACTGAAAAATAAATTTAACAAAGAGGTTCTTAAATAATCATCACGGTCATATATTTTATTATAATCATTGTTTCATACATATTATATGGAAAGAAAAGGACATCTGTAAAAGACTATGACCGAAAGAAATAGAAGGAATACATAAAAGAGCGTTTCCGAACAGACAGGGAAACGCTTTCCTTTTGCAAACGCTTACGAATTCACCCAAATAACGGCTTCCGAATAAAATATAATGTGTTGAGCAATGATTAAACCGTTTTCTGTTCGGGCAAGATAATATTGTCAAAGCAGTAACCAACACTAAATCTTATACCGTGCAAAAGCACATAAAGTTTCGGAGTGAGAAAAGTTATGAACATCAGACGAGGAGATATTTTCTATGCCGATTTAAGTCCTGTTGTAGGCTCGGAGCAGGGAGGAATACGTCCTGTACTGATCATACAGAACAATGTCGGCAACCGATTCAGTCCGACCGTAATAGCGGCGGCGATAACCAGCCAAAGTGCCAAGGCGAACCTGCCCACCCACATAAAGCTGTATGCCGACAACAGCGGTCTTTCAAAGGATTCGGTCGTTCTTCTTGAACAGATCCGGACCCTTGACAAAAGGCGATTAAAGGAAAAAATGGGAACTCTCAATACCTACGATATGTATAAAGTAGATGAAGCGCTTTCCATCAGCTTCGGATTGGGTACAGAAACACCTCAGAAGCAAGCAACGTGATGGACGATCCTTTCATTAGATAAAACATCTGCTCCATCCGTTCCGGCACAGTCGTGATTTTTACGGCTGTGCCGAATTTATTGGAATATTTTTTGACAGCGGATAATAATATTATGATATGATTATTTTTCCGACTGATTTCTAAAGAAAGCTGTGAGATAATGATTAGGCGGCTTTGTCTGCCGGCAGATTCCGAAAAAATGATTGGCTTCGTGATGAAAATAAGTTTTATGAGGGAGGGAAAAGAACGCATACTATTTATATTGATATTTTATTCTGTGTCAATTTTATCATTGATTATACGATGCTTGTATCGGTTAAACGTTTTCTTTCACTGAACACTCGCACACGAAGGCTCTTGCTTGGTGCTTTCATAGGAGCATTAAGCTCATTTGTGATATTGATTCCGGCAATGCCAAAGGTGCTGTCCGTATTGTATAACATCGCAGCGGCATTGATACTTACTGCGGCGGCATTTCTTCCCGTAAAACGCATTGTATATATCAAAGCGGCAGCAGCTTTTTTTATGATAAGCTTTTGTTTTTGCGGATTGATGACGGCGGCGCTTGCGGTGTTTTCTCCGCAGAATGTCGTTATCAGAAACAGTACGGTCTATATCGGAATTTCGCCGTTTGTTCTGATCGCACTGACATTGATCTGTTATATCGCAATGCGTATCATTTTCAGAATCACGGGGCGCAGTATGCCGAAAAAAATCAAGTGCCGAGTCAGTGTGACTTATCAGGGAAAAACCGTTGAAGCCGACGGAACGGTTGATACAGGAAATACACTTCACGAACCATTTTCGGGAGAAAGTGTCATTGTCGGGCGAGCCGATACGTTCAAAACAATGCTTGATGCTGAAAGATGTATGAAGCTGTGCGGAGAGGGAGATATTCCGGAGGGAGTGCGGCTGGTGCCGTTTTCTTCCGTCGGCGGCTGCGGTGTGATTCCTGCATTCAAGCCGGCATCGGTAAAAATCATTAATGACAATCAAGAAAATGAAGTGAATGCTTATATTGCCTTGTGCAGCGATAAAAATATGACAAATGAAGTCAATATGCTGGTTCCTGCCGAACTGATAATGAAAGGGAGTTGACGTAATGGGCAACAGTTTATCACAAAAGGTAATATCCGGTTTTACTGCGTTCAAAATGATGATAATGGGTTCTGACGGGGTAAACTACATAAACGGCCCCGAAACCCTGCCCCCACCGCTGAAAGGGGAAGAAGCCGAAAGCATAATGAAGCGTATAGAAAACGGTGACGAAACTGCCCGCGAGCCGCTCATCACACATAACCTGCGGCTTGTTGTTTATATTGCCAAGAAGTTTGAATCCCCCTCTGCGAATGTTGAAGATTTAATTTCAATAGGAACCATCGGACTGATAAAAGCGGTCAATACATTCTGTCCGTCAAGAAATATCAAACTTGCGACTTATGCATCACGCTGTATCGAAAATGAGATCTTGATGTATCTTCGCAAAACCGCACAGCGCAAAAATGAAATATCGATCGATGAACCGTTAAATGTTGACTGGGACGGAAATGAACTGCTTATCTCAGATATTCTCGGCAGTGACAGTAATGCCGTCAATGCCCGTCTTGAATCAGAATCCGAGCAGAATCAGCTTATGAGAGCCGTCCGAAAGCTGAATAAACGCGAACTGACAATAATGGAACTTCGTTTCGGACTGAACGGAAAGAAGGCGCATACACAAAAACAGGTAGCGGATAAGCTTGGCATTTCGCAGTCATATATTTCACGCCTTGAAAAGAAAATCATACTTCGTCTGAAAAACGATATGGAACCGAAAGACTGATAACTACACAGGGCAAAGGGGATATTAAAAAAATATTCTCTTTGTCTGTTTTTTATATTTTAGAAGTACCAATATTGGATTTAATTATCAAAAATAACAAAAATAAAAGTATTGTAAAAAAGGAACTTGTTATTATTCTTAAAAAATGATAAAATGAAAGAAAATGGAAAGTTGAAAATGGAAAATTAAGGGTCGCTTCGCTCCGGTTTATCATTTTTAAACAGATAAATGATGGATAATGTTATAGAAAAGAAAAGCTTTGATTTTGCTATCAGAATTGTAAATCTTTATCCATACCTTTGCGATACTAAGAAAGAGTTCGTTTTATCAAAGCAGCTTTTGCGTTCCGGAACAAGTATTGGTGCAAATGTTGCCGAAGCACAACAGGCATAAAGTAAAGCAGACTTTGTTTCTAAAATTTCTATCGCATTAAAAGAAACCACAGAAACTAAATATTGGTTAAAATTGCTGAATGCAACAAAATATTTGAATGATAATGAAATCAAAACAATATTAGCAGATTGTATCGAAATTGAAAAAATTTTGACTTCAATTCTAAAATCGAGTAAAAAATAATTTTCCATTTTCCATTTTCAACTTTCAATTAAAAATGCGCGGGTGTGGTGAAATTGGCAGACACGCAAGATTTAGGTTCTTGTGCTGTAAGGCGTGCAGGTTCAAGTCCTGTCACCCGCACTGATGAAAAACGGCATACACACTTTCTGTTACGATTGTGTGTATGTCGTTTTTATTATACGAATTCTAAAAATATTTATGATTTGTTTTCATTCAACAGTTTGTCACTCAGTTCAATAATTCTCGGTGCATTTTTTCATCCCTGATTTTGTATATGAAGAATCAACGCGATGATTTCATTTTTGTATTGATCACGATACTCCGTTATTTTTATCCTGTATCACCTGTTCAAACTTCCTTTTGTTATTGGCTATAAATATTGTTTTTGTGATATAATTTGTATCTTGATTTTCCGTTTCTCTTTACATAATAGAGCATCTGATCTGCCTGATTCAATGCCAACTCAAACGCGTCCTTTGAGCCGCCCTGAAAAGAAGCAATGCCGATAGAACAAGAAATTTTTTTATCTTCGGGAATCTCAACTGTTTGATTTAATTTATTTCTTATCTGCTCTTTGAAACCATCTTTGATTTCTTCGTAGATCTGCTCAGCCAGATACACTCCGTCCTGTTCGGACTGATTATACAGCAGAATGACGAATTCATCACCACCGTACCGCACGGCAAGCCCTTTCTCTTTTGTCATCTTTTTAAAGATTTCTGCAAAACAAACAAGTACCAAATCGCCGATTTCGTGTCCGAAAGTGTCATTGTAATATTTGAAATTGTCCAAATCAACATAAAGAATGACATTGCTTTGCCGATTGTCTTGTGAACAAATTATTTCTACCTGTCTGCTGAATCCGTTTCTATTGGTGATTCCCGTTAAGTGATCTGTAATTGCCGACTGTTCTAACTTTTGATTCATCAGTTCGATCATCAGTCGGTTATCAATTCTTCTCATCATTTCACAGAACTGACTGAAAGCAAATTTTAATATCATCAGATCTTCTCTGCCGGGCAGAACACGACTGCCCACACTTCTTCTCTTGACCTTGATACAAGCCAGAAAAACCGTTTCTATCCCCGAATGTTCCATAATGGGGATTCCGATCATTGTCATAATGTGCTTTTCGTTAAAGGGTTTCATTACCGGCAAAAATTGGTTAAAATCCTTATCAATGCGATTTGTCAGAAACGCTTGTTTATAGGTACAGAAGAAATTAAATATCCGGTCGATCTCTTCTGTGTCGACAAAAGAATGATTTCCCTCATACATTACCGAATGTTTTCCGTCTTTCCTGCGCAGAACCATTATATCATCTAAATTGTAACTATTCTTTAAAACAGCGGAAGTATTCTGAAACAGATCATCCGGTGTCATATTTTCCCGACTGATAGTTTCTTGTAACACTGTGAGAAATTTAATATCATTTTCTCTTTTTATCAGTCTGTTCTGTGTTCCCACCTGTCTGGCGGTCTGGAGTATATGTACGATCGGCAGCTGCGTATTTTCTTTCAAAAGCGGTTCTTTCTGTCTGTTACCGTTGTCCATAAAAAATTGCAGTCTTTTCTTTTTACGCTGAAATCCTTCTTTGTCACAATATTCGATCACTTCCGATAAAATCTGATCGGCTTCTGTTTTCATCTTCATTTTCCGGTACAGGGCTGCCTGCTCCACTGCCAGAATCGGAAAGGTGAAAAACATCGCTCCTGACGCGGATTTCAGATATTTTCTGACATCATTAAATTCGCTTTGACAAAGATCGAACTGATCCTCGTGGTTATACATCATTCCTTTGACCAGATGATATAAGAGCAAATCTTCATCCCATTCACCTTCATTGGTTTCTTGCAGCACGCGCAGCATATGTTCCGCAATCATTTCAATTTTGCTCAGATAGTAGTAGCTGTTGTAGTATTCTTCCTGATAATAACAACTGATTGCAATGATGCTGTAAAGCTTTATGGTGCTGCACGCACCGATAGACCGATACCCCAATTCTTTCAGCATCTTGAAAATCAGCTCGATCGTGTGGATGGCATTTTCATAAGCTTCTGCGACAAAATAGTTGAATGCTAAATTATAAAGGGAATTCATCACATCATCAGGCTTTTCCAGTTCGGCTAAATTACAGACACTTTTCACGAGATAATGATGTGCCTTTTCGTAATCTTCCAGAATGATACTGTTATAACCAAGTCCGGCAAGTCCGTGTGCTTCTCTGAGAGGGTTCGGACGCTTTAATACAGCGAGTCTTTTTTCATACATTTTGCGTACATAATGGTGATAGCCGGAACGGGAATACAAGATGATATTTTTCATATAAGCGTTCATTAAGAAATTATCATTTCCCAAGGCGGTTCCGATCTGTATGCCCAGATTGAAATAATAAGGCTCTTTTTCATTTAAAGCAATTTCCCGTACACTGTCCCGATCGTTTTCAAAACCGAACACATACAGATAGGCTAAAAAATTGGTGAATCCGAATTTCTTGGCTCTTTCCGGTATTTTCATATCTACTTCATTACAAAAATTATATTCAAAAATATCTTTTCCGATTCCGCAATACGAAGACCACAATAATACTTCTGCTTTGCATACCAGAAAGTCATCGCTCATCTCGTTGGCGATTTCGATACATTTTTTGCAATATTTTTTGACATATTTTGACTGTGACTGAATCATTCTGGCTCGCGCACAGGTGTAATAATATCTGTATTTGGTAAAAGGATCATCGTCTGTAGGAGCACCTAAACTCGTCAGTTTATCGCATACCACAAGTGCCTGATTAGTATGACCTAAATTCATATCGATCATTGCCGCAAGCAGTAGAAATTGAATTTGTTCTTTTTTGGTAAGCCAAATCGTTTTTTCATCCATTCGATACATAATATTGGTCATATAGTAAGAGGCATCCTCTAAAGCAAATGTATGATACATATTTGTCAGCTTTAACAGATATTCGTCATTTTTATTTTTATCAAACCAGAACTCATCCTGCACATCAATGGTTCTCCGACTGTCCATACTGCCCCAGTCTAATTGCAGATTCTGTTCTTCCGATCTCTGTATCAGATCATCCCAGATAATTTTTTTATAACCGGCAATTCTGAACTCATCATTATACATAATAATAATATGGATATTCATTGTGTGTTCCATAATGCGCCTTAAAAGCTGTATAGTGCTGTAGGGTGCCATATGAAACTTGGAAAGGATCATAATCAGATGCTGCTGCCTTGAGATATATTTTAAAATCCCGACCAGATTGTCAAGCATACAGCTTGTTTCATACTGTATCTCAAAAGGCATTACGTCCTCTTGTCTTGTACACATATTGTTGCCGATCAGTTTGCTCAACGGCTCTATATGCATAGAATAAACGCCACATTCTTTCAAAAAGGTTTCCACAGACATAGTATCTTTATAATACTGGTGATAGCATTGACGAATCCACTTCCAAAAAGGCGCATATGCTCCATTCATATGATTCATCGTATATTCGTGATACAAAAAGACCTTATCTTCTGTATTGTTGACATAGGCAAGAATTTCTTCCTCGGAAATATCCAAAGTATTATAATGTTTAATAAAAATGACATTTTGATTTTGTCTTTCTACGTAAGCAGCTACGACATTCTGCACATACATTTTAAAATCCATAAAATACCTCCTTTCGTCGCTGCAAAATTGATAATTTATATTCCAATTATAACATAAAATTAGTAGAAATCAATAGACATTAACAGAAAATGATATTTGTTCAAAGTGAACCATCATCAATGAACCAAAATCATATTATAACAAATGATGCAATGGATTGTCAAAAGAAAATAGTACAGAAAATTACCGGATTTTATGCCAAAGAAATATTGATTGTATGTCGAAAAAATGATAATATATAAGAAATATAGAGAAAAAAGGGGAATTTTCAATATGCTCGGACATACACATATGGCGGTCGGTATTGCGGCAGCGCTTGCGGTGTTTTCGCCGAAGGATCTGCCTACTCTCATTGTCGGCGTGGGAGCAGGAGCGGTAGGAGGGCTGATTCCGGATATTGATGTCGGAACAAGTGACTCGCATAAAAAAGCAGATTTGATTACCATTGTCGCCATATTCATTTCTGCATTTGTGATTCTTGCGGATTTGATTTTTCACGTCGGAATCAAAGATAAGCTTATGCAGAACGAAAGTATTGTACAAGTACTGATTCCTGTCATACTTTTTATTGCCATTTGCGCCTACGGAAAGGACACAAAGCACCGAACCTTTATGCATTCCTTGGTTGCCCTTATCCTGCTGACGGCTTGTGTTGCGGTCGCGCTTCCGACAGCCGCACCGTTTTTTGTCGCAGGTTTTGCGTCACATATTATTTTGGATATGATGAATAAAAAGAAAGTCTGGCTTTTGTATCCTATGAAAAAGGGCAGTATCTGTTTTCATCTTTGTTCCTCCAACGGAAAAGTCAATAAAGCCTTGTTTTATATAGGCAGTACTGTTTCCGTTCTGCTCATTGCTTATTCTCTGTGGAATATTATTGTTCCGCAGGCAAGAAATATTTTGAAATTTTAAGTTTGCTGCCAAATAAAATCCGTTCGGATGTCAAAATACCGAACGGATTTTATTTATTAGACTGTTTTTCCCAAACAAAAATCGTTTCCGCTGTCGGTAATCAGAACATCGACCACTTTGTTGATGTTACTTTCATCGGTATCAACATAAACCAGTGTATAATTAGGGGTGTAGCCTTCATATTTTCCGTTTTTGTTTCGGGATTCAATCAGAACTTTTTCAATCCTGCCAACCTGTGAAGCAAGAAATTTTTTTCGTGTTGTTTCGGCAGTCACTGCCATTCTGGCAGCACGTTCTTTTTTTATATTTGCCGGAACCTGATTCGGCGCCTTGTCGGCAACGGTTCCTTCACGCCGGGAGTAGGGGAAGATATGAACCTTTGCAAAACCGATTTTTTGCACAAAGTCTAATGACTGTTGAAATTCATCTTCGGTTTCGCCTGCAAAGCCGACCATAACATCTGTCGTAATCGAAGGATTGTCAAATACGGTACGGATATTGTTCACAATTTCAGCATATTCCGACGTTGTGTAATGACGGTTCATACGTTTCAGCGTGGTATCACAACCACTTTGCAGCGATAAATGAAACTGCGGACAAAAGTTATGGTATTGTGCAAATGTTTTGAGCGTTTCCAGATCCATCGATTCGGGTTCCAGCGAACCAAGCCTGATACGGACATCGGCACTTTGGCAGGCGGTCGTTACAGCGTCTGCAAAAGTCAGACCGTTATCACTGCCAAAAGATGACAGATTGATTCCGATAATCACAATTTCCTGATAGCCATTTTCGGCAAAAGCCTTGACTTCTGTTTCAATATAGTCAAGGGAGCTTGAACGCACACGTCCCCGTGCATAGGGAATAATGCAGTAAGAACAAAAACGGTTGCAGCCGTCCTCAATTTTTAAAAATGCTCTGGTTCTGTTCACAAAACGATTCACTTCAAGACTTTCGTAACTGTCTTTTTTGGTGTAGTCTTCAACATATGTCAAACGCTTTCTGTCGTTTAAATATTGCTTTATGACTGGCAAAAGGTCGGCGCGTCTTTTGTTGCCGAGAACAATATCGACCTCAAAAAGTCTGTCGCCCGATTCCGGAAATGCCTGAGCCATACAACCCGTCAAAACAATGACAGTATCCGGATTTTCGCGACGCGTGCGATGAATGAGCTTGATCGCCTTTTGCTCGCTAACGTGAGTAACGGCGCAGGAATTGATAATTGAAATATCGGCAGGCTCGCTGTCGCTGACAATTTCAAAACCGTTTTCCGAAAGCTCTTTCAACATTGCCTGCGATTCAAACTGATTCACCTTACAGCCTAATGTTGTGATTTTTACTTTCATATAGAATTCCTTTCTTTTGGCAAATATTACTAAAATAAATGACCTCATTAATAAAATATAGTGCGACAAACAAACTTTTTTGACGTACTTTTATTTTTGAAAAAGCGGTTGACCTTATTAAAAAATACTGATAAAATGATAACATAATTTACGGCTGTTTCACAGGGTATAATTATTTGAAAACAAATATGGAAAAGTGGAGGCTTTAAAATGTACAGAGCAGAAATATTTTTGAAAGATCTGGCAAATGTAAAAGAGTTTGTTGTGATGACCGCAAAGTATGATACCTTGAAAATCAATCTGATTTCGGATATATATACAATCGACGCACATTCACTCATCGGAATTATCAGTCTTGATATTTCCAAGCCGATGATGCTTGAAATACCCGACGAAGACGCGCCTGAAAGCTTTAAGGAAGATATTAAACCTTATCTTTATACTCATTCGTAATCCTGCGAATGGCCGAAAGACAGAAACCGACAATCACATATATTCGGTTGAACCCCCGCTCAATGTTTATCTTACGGCGATAAACATTGAGCGTTTTTATTTATTTTGACGTTTCATTTTCTTCCAGTATTTCCGAAAGCTGTTCCCATTCCTCATACATTCTGTCAAGACTGTGTTGTGCTTTGTCGATACTT
Organism: uncultured Ruminococcus sp.; assembly: GCA_902803805.1. Taxonomy (GTDB): domain Bacteria; phylum Bacillota; class Clostridia; order Oscillospirales; family Acutalibacteraceae; genus UBA1213. The sequence continues at coordinate 1,990 of CADCRH010000066.1, read as the reverse complement.
TCGGTTAATGCAAGCGTTTTTTCGTAATCACAGGAAATTTCGGGAGAGTTCAGACGGTTGTTCAGTTCGGAAAGTAAATCCTCCTGCTCGGATATTTCTATTTCAAGTTTGGAAATTCTTGCTCTTGCTTTGCGTCTTTGTGCGTCACGTTCTTTTTTGTTTTTATATTCGGTTTGTTTCGGCTGTTTTTCCTCTCTCACTTTTTCAGGCTCTTTGAAAGGTTCAAACTTTTTCAGGAAATCCTCATAGTTGCCCTCAAAGACCTCTATGCCGTGGGGCGTGAGGTAGAAAATTTTATCCGCAAGGCTGTTGATCAAATAACGGTCGTGCGAAACAATCAGAAGTGTTCCTTCATAACTCTGCAATGCTTCCTGCAATGCTTCACAGGAATTGATGTCAAGGTGGTTTGTCGGTTCGTCAAGCATCAGAAAATTATCTCCTGCAAGCATCAGTTCAGTCAAAAGAACTTTAGCACGTTCGCCGCCGCTTAATGTTGACAGTGTTTTGAATACATCGTCATTCTTAAAAAGGAACCGTGCTAGCGTGCTTCTGATCTCGGTATTGGTCATTGCAGGGAAGGTATCGGAAAGTTCATCAAAAACAGTTTTGCTGCTGTCCATACCTGTTTGTATCTGGTCATAATAACCGACCTTTACTTCGGCACCGTAGCGGATCCTGCCGCTTTGCGCCTGATATTTGCCGAGAAGCGTTTTGAGAAGCGAAGTTTTGCCGCAGCCGTTGGGACCGAGGATAAAAATGCGTTCGCTGCGGTGAATCTCCATTGACACATTGTCAAACAAAGGCGTTCCGTCAAAACCGAGAGAAATATTGTCAACCATAAGGACATCTTCACCGCTTTGATTCTTAATACCAAGACTGAAATTCATTGCAGCAGGAGCATTTTCGGGTTTTTCAAGACTGTCCGTCAGTCTGTCGATAATTTTTTGCTTGCTTTCGGCAGTCTTGATATTTTTTTCACGATTCCAACGCTTTTGCTGTTCAACGATTCCTTCAAGGCGGTTGATCTCCTTTACCGTGTTGTCATATACTCTCTGCATTGCCAATCGTTTTTCGGCTTTCTGCGGAAGATAAGTCGTGTAGTTTCCTTTATAGGATGTCATTTTGCGGTTTTCAAGCTCAAAGGTTTTGTTGGTTGTTTTATCAAGAAAATATCGGTCGTGTGATATTACCAAATAAGCACATTTTGAATTGATCAGATAATCTTCCAACCATTCCACAGCTTGGGTGTCAAGATGATTCGTCGGTTCGTCGAGAAGAAGAAAGTTTGCCCCACATAAGAGAAGCTTGGTAAGCTGGAGCTTTGCTCTCTGACCACCGCTGAGTGAACTGATAGGTAAACGCATTTTTTCGTCATCAAATCCCAGTCCGAGAAGTGCCGACCTTGCTCTTGCCCGACAGGTAAGACCGCCGCGGCGTGTAAATTCATCATTTAAAAATGCCTGACGTTCCACCAGTTCGTCAAGACCGTCTGTACAGGCACTGATTTTTGCATTCAGCAAATCAAGCTCGCTTTCCATATCGGTAAGGTCACTGAATACGGTCATTACTTCCTCATATGCCGAGCGTTCAAGATGACGGCAGACGTGCTGTTCCATATATCCTATAGAAGTGTTTTTATTGATAACAATATTTCCTCCCGACGGGGAATATTCTCCCATGAGAAGCTTGAACAGTGTTGTTTTGCCGCAGCCGTTGACACCGATCAGACCGATTCTGTCACCATCCTGTATTTCAAAGCACATATTATCAAAAAGTTTTCTTTCTCCAAATTCCATAGAAAGATCATTAACCGTTACAATTGCCATTACTTTCACCATCGCATTATATTAATAATACCTATCATACCATTTTACTACCTTCTTTTCAAGCAACAACAAGGATAATTCATAATTCATAATGCATAATTCATAATTGCCCTGCGGGTAACAGGTAAAGATGAAGCTGAAAAACAATTTTGATATTGATTTAG
>CADCRH010000065.1 GCA_902803805.1 uncultured Ruminococcus sp. | reverse complement strand
GTCACCTGCTTTAAAACTTTCTATTTCTTTTTCGGAACAGCAGACTTTATATCTCCATCATTATCGATAGTGATTCTTGCTCCGCAGTTTTGACAAGAATACTGCATATTTCTTGTGACAGATTTCGGAGTCCTACAAAAAGGACAGTTCACTGTTTTTAATGACATTTTATATTCCTCCTTTTCATATTTTAATCAACAAAATATTTGTCAAAATAACAATAATTTTGTTGATTTAATTATAACACATTTTTTCACATTGTCAATATATAGAGCATATTTTTTATGCTCTATAGTTCGTTGAAACGAATATTAAAAACCTTTAATTTAATAATATACCTATGATACCATTATGAAAGGTTGTCTTGTTATGCAAATTAATCGTGAAGATGTATCTCGAATAATTGGAAAAAGAATCCAGAATTTCAGAACTCAACGAAAAATGAGCCAAGAAGAACTCGCCCTCTCTTCGGAAATGCACCCTGCTTACCTCGGCAGGGTCGAGAGAGGAGAAAAATGTCCGACTGTTGATACTCTTTTCAAAATTTCTCAGGGACTTAAAATTCCGCTGTCCGAACTTTTGGACATTTCCTCCGAAATCAAACCCTCTAATACCGAAGCGATGGAAAGGATTAAAATTGCTCTTCTGGCTCTTTCCGACAATGAGGCTGTTGAAATTGCCGAGATCGTTGAACGAATCATTAAGCTTAAACAGAATCATCCCTGATCTCCTTTTCCGACATTTCCGGCTCTATCTCCAACACTTGATATAACCGTATTAAAAGCAATGCGTTATCTTTTGGTATTCTTTTTACTTTATAAGATTTATTGAGTTCTCCGATCTCCTGAAGAAAAAATTCCAATTCTCCACTAAAATAACAATCAACCAGCTCATCAATCGCAAAATTCGCCTTTAAATCCTTTAATGATTTCATTACTTTGCCGTTCATCATCATCACTTCCACCACCTTTCACCAATATATTACCATTTATTCCAATTATTGGAAATAAAAACAGTTCCGATTTTTTGTAAAAATTTCGGAACTGTTTTTCTTGACTTTTCAATTTTTATTCCTATAAAACAATAAAATTATCGGCTGCATCTACAAGAATTCTTTTGTTAAGCTCCTGCATAAATTCAACCAAACAAAATTCTGCATATTTTAATGCTTTTTCTTTGTTCCTGCACAAGATTTCTGCATTTGCGGCTTTGTATAATCTGTCAGCAAACACTGTAATATCCTTGCCGCTTCTGACAGCACTGACAAAATCTGTCCATTGTTCTTCATCACTTAACAAATTAAAATAGGCTTCTCCAAGCTTCGGATTTTGATTTCCGAAATCTGTTATATCCTCCTCAAAGTCAAACGGTAAAAAAATCACTTCCGCTATATTGTTGATCTTCCGTTTCAGCGGTTCGGGAATGTTTTCATCACCCTCAAAGTTGTCATAAAACCATTCTCCCAATCCGCTGAAACTTAAAAAGCAATCGTCCGACAACAGTAGATCCGCTTCGTTTTGATAGAGTTTTCTCATCTCTACATAAAGCGCTGCATAGGACTGATATAGATTAAAATTTTTACCGTTATCGTTTTCAATGGTATATTGGTTTGCTTTGAAGATATGTTCGGCTTTCGGAATATAACCGCTATGGGTTGCAATACATTTTTTCTTTTTGCTTAAAAGTGTACTGTAGGCATATGGCTTGATTGGCTGCAAATCTTCATACAAATTTACCAGTTCAACAAGCGCTATGATATTTTCATACAGGATCTCATTATTTCTGTATTGGTAAAAAGCCGGATTTTTACGCACCGCTTGATATATTTTCTCAGATTCGTTATCCTGCATTTTGTCTGTTTTGGGCGATCGATGTTTCGGTGATTCCATATTCTTTTTTAGCTTTACAATATTTTTATGATTTTGAATTTCCTTTTTAATGATATTTTCCAAAAGATAAATATTTTTCGACTGGTCAAGCCATAAAGCAATTTTTCTGTCATTATATTTCTGCTCTGTAAAAAGAAGTCCGTACTCCGTCAGCATTGCGGCATAAAGAAATATCGCTTCGTCGCTTCTGTCGTTTTTCAAAAGCTCCGCAAGGTCCATACAAATTTTACTGATATTTTTCTTTTCAATGCCCTTCTTATCAAGCAGCTCAAAAAAAGCTTCACGCAGTTTTTTCTCCTCCAAGAGTGCCGTTTCCCAGTTGATTCCTATTTCGTCCAATTTTTGTTCAACCGAAAAATAAAATTTCGACAACCGTTCGTTAACAATACTGATTTTATCATATTTTATATTTTCATCTTTGTGATAGATACGATCAATAAAATTTTCAACTTCATTATACATAAAATCTCCTCATCATATGCGTAAACGATTATATCAATCATATCACACCAATATTCTCTTGCCTGTCGAAAAGTCGCCTTAAAACAAAAATATCCACCAATCAATCACTTGACCGATAGATATTTTCACTCTTTAAAGCTGCTGCCTTAAATCAATTTGATAATATTCTTCAAAAGCATTTAAGACATATTCCGAAATGGACATATTGGATTTTTTGGCTTCCCTCTCCACCTGCTCGCGTATTTTATTCGGCATATTAAAATAAATAACATCTTTTCTTTTGGCATATTTTTTACGGTAAACCTTATCATATTCTCTTTTGTATGTTTTATCATCAAACACCATTTTATTTACCATCCCTTCCGAATAAACCGAATTTTATGATTATTTATTATATCATATAATTTTTCAATTTATCGAAAGTGGTAAACTTTGTGCGTTTTTTGGTAAACTTTGCACCTCAAATCACAAAAAAACCTTATTTTTCAAGTTTTTGTGAATATTCCGAGTCGCTCTCTGCATTTTCGGCATTGTTGATATTTTCAAGCTTTGCTTTCACCGCTGTCATAAAAAGCTGATTGACGGAAACTTCACTGTAAGCAGCCATTTGCTTTACTTTTTCTTTGTTCCCTTTTGGAACGGTCATTCCTATACACGAATATTTGCGTTCTTCAGACATATTAAAATTCCTTTCTTGTAAAAAAATCATACAATCAATTCTAATTCATCCATTCTGAATTGTCAATAGTGAAATACTGATTTTAATCGGTTTTATCAAACAACAAACGGAATACCTAATCATATTCAATATATTTGCCGTAATATAAAACGGGAGCGGTAATTTTACGGTTGGTAAAGACATTGATATTGTTTCGTTAACAGCGTTTCTAATAATTCAACACTGAATCAATTATACTGTCTCTCTTTGCATTTTCATAGTTACAATCTGCTGCTTTTATGATATAATAAAATTATCATTTCAAAGTAAAAGGACGAGTTTTATGCGACAAATAGAAATAACAAAAAATGACAGCGGTCAGCGTTTGGACAAGTTTCTGACAAAACGCTTTAAAAATATGCCCAAAGCACTGATGTACAAATATATCCGCACCAAATATATCAAGCTGAACGGCAAACGGTGCGAAATCTCAAGCAGACTGGAAACAGGCGATATTCTGACATTATATATTAAAGATGAATTTTTTGAACCTGTTCCCGATGAATACGATTTTTTGAAAGCTCCCATCAAGTTGGATATTTTGTATGAAGATAACAATATCATACTTTTAAATAAAAAACCGGGGCTGATCGTTCATCCCGACGAAAATTATCATTTCGATTCGCTGATCGCACGTGTTCAGCACTATCTCTATGATAAAGGTGAATATAATCCAAAAACAGAAAATTCTTTTGCCCCTGCTCTCGTTAACCGTATCGACCGAAATACGGGCGGTATCGTTATCGCTGCCAAAAATGCCGAGAGCTTACGGATCCTCAACCAGAAACTGAAAGACAGAGAAATCGAAAAATTGTATCTTTGCATTGCATTGGGAACGTTTGAAAAAAAAGAAGCGCTTCTGACGGCTTATCTCGAAAAAAATGAAAAGCAGAATCGTGTTTATATCTCTAAAAAACCTACTCCCAACAGCAAAACCATTAAAACAAAATACAAGGTTCTTGCCGAACAAAACAATCTGAGTCTTTTGGAGGTTGACCTTCTTACGGGAAGAACGCACCAGATAAGGGCGCACCTCGCAAGCATAGGACATCCTCTTTTGGGTGACGGCAAGTACGGCAAAAATGACATTAACCGCAAAGCAGGCTATAAATGGCAGGCTTTATATTCCTATAAACTGACGTTTCAATTCACAACCGACGGCGGTATTCTGAACTATTTAAATCATCAGTCCTTTACCGCTCCCGACATATGGTTTGCAGACCAATTCGGAACTCGGAGGAATTCCTGTTAACGGAAATCATTGTAGTATGATGGGTGATCTTATGAGTAACAGTGTTTATAACAAAATTCTGATCGTTGATGATGACGAGGATCTGTCAATGATCATTTCTGATATGCTGACAGACTACGGTTATTCGGTAACGTGCGTATATGATATTGCTTCGGCTTTTGAGAGCCTGTCAGACAATACTTATCATCTCGTATTGATGGAT
>CADCRH010000064.1 GCA_902803805.1 uncultured Ruminococcus sp. | reverse complement strand
ATTCCCACTCAATCGTTGCGGGGGGCTTGGATGTTATATCATAAACTACTCTGTTGACATTCTTTACTTCATTGATGATTCTGTTGGAAATCTTTTCAAGTACATCATAAGGTATTCTTGCCCAGTCGGCTGTCATAAAATCACTGGTTGTAACTGCTCGAAGGGCAATCGTATTGTCATAAGTTCTTCCGTCACCCATTACACCAACACTTTTTATGCCTGTCATTACAGCAAAATACTGATTAACTTTGCGGTTAAGACCGTTATTGGCAAATTCTTCACGCATAATTGCGTCGGCATCTTTCAGTACTTCAAGCTTTTCTTCGGTTATATCACCCATAATTCTTATTGCAAGTCCGGGTCCCGGGAACGGCTGACGCCATACCAGAAATTCTGGTATGCCAAGTTCAAGACCTGCCTGTCTTACTTCGTCCTTAAACAGGTCACGAAGCGGCTCGATAATTCCCTCAAAACCCACATCATCGGGAAGTCCTCCGACATTATGATGACTTTTGATAACAGCCGATTCACCCACGCCGCTTTCAACAACGTCGGGATAAATGGTACCCTGACAAAGATATTCGATTCTTCCGAGTTTTTGAGCTTCTTCTTCAAAAACACGAATAAACTCTTCACCGATTATTTTGCGCTTCCGTTCGGGATCACTTACATCGGCAAGCTTTGAAAGAAAACGTTCTTTCGCATTGACGCGGATAAGGTTCATATCAAACTGCTGTCTGAATACCTTTTCCACCTGATCACCTTCATCCTTACGGAGCAGTCCGTGATCAACAAAAATACACGTTAACTGTTTACCGACAGCCTTATGAACCAAAAGTGCGGCAACCGACGAATCTACTCCGCCGGATAAGGCACAAAGAACCTTTTTGCTGCCGATCTTCTCGCGAAGATAGTGGATCGTATCATTAACAAAGGAATCCATTTTCCAGTCGGCGGTACAGCCGCAACCATTATATAAGAAGTTTTTAAGATAAAGCATACCTTCCACTGTATGCTGAACTTCAAGATGGAACTGTACAGCAAAGAAATGACGCTTAATATCCTCCATAGCGGCAACGGGACAATCCTTTGACTGAGCGGTGATTTTAAAGCCGTGCGGAACCTCCTCGATACGATCTGTGTGACTCATCCAGCAAACATTATTTTCCTGTGCGGAATGGAAAAGCAGTGATGATGTATTAAATTCCACTTCTGTTTTTCCGTATTCTTTATTTTCATTGTTGCCGCTTACCTTGCCGCCGAGCGTTTCTGCCATCAGCTGAGCACCGTAACAAATACCGAGAACTGGTATTTTCAAGTCAAAGAGTTTCGGGTCGCATTTAGGTCCGTTTTCATCATAGGCACTGTTCGGACCTCCCGTGAAGATAATACCCTTATAACCCTTTTCCCTGATTTCCTCGGCAGTGATTTTATAGGATTTTATCTCACAATAAACATTACATTCTCTTACTCGTCTTGCAATAAGCTGTGTATATTGTCCTCCAAAATCCATAACAAGTATGGCTTCATTTTTTATCTCCATAAATCCACCTTTTTTTCATTTATAGTCTGTGCGTCAGGGCAGTCAAAAAGTTGGCTGCCCTTTAACCTTTCAAGGAAAGTACGCAAAGCTTTTTACTCTACCGTAACCGATTTGGCAAGGTTTCTCGGCTTATCTATGTCACAGCCTTTGAGCGATGCAACATAATAGGCAAACAACTGAAGCGGAATGACCGCCAGCGACGGAAGAAGCATATCGCAGGTTTGCGGTAAGAATATCGTGCTTTGGGTCACATTGGATATTTCGGGATGATTTTCACACGCAACTCCTATCACATTGGCTCCTCTTGTCTGTACTTCCTCAATGTTGCTGATAATTTTACCGAGGAGTGCTTCGTGCGTTGCAAGGGCGATCACAAGCGTACCTTGCTCGATCAGAGAGATGGTGCCGTGCTTTAACTCTCCGGCAGCATAGGCTTCGGAATGAATGTACGAAATTTCTTTCAGTTTCAGTGAACCCTCCAACGACAGTGCATAGTCAATGTTTCTGCCGATGAAAAAGACATCGCGGCTGTTGAAATTCTGTGAAGCAAGGTATTGAATATTTTCCTTGTTTTCCAGTATCTTTGTGATTTTTTCGGGAAGCTGCTCCAACTCCGATATATACATCTGATAGTCCTCGCCGCTGATAGTGCCGAGTTTATCTCCGAAATAAATCGCCATAAGATAAATCACTGCCAACTGTGTGCTGTATGCCTTTGTTGTAGCGACTGCTATTTCGGGACCTGCCCACGTATAGATCACATCGTCTGATTCTGTCGCAATGGCGCTTCCGACAACATTTACAATGGAAATCACGTGCGAACCTCTGCGCTGAGCCTCTTTCATTGCTTCCTTCGTATCGGCAGTTTCGCCCGACTGACTGATCACCACGGTAAGGGTCTTGTCGTCTATGATCGGGTCGCGATAACGGAATTCCGACGCCAAATCAACCTCTACAGGCTTGCGCAGAACCTTTTCAAAAACGTATTTCGCAACGACACCGACGTGATATGCCGAACCGCAGGCAAGAATATTAATTTTATTGAAGCCTTTCAGTTGTTCATCGGTCAGCTTGATCTCATCCAAAACCACTCTGCCGTCCTTGATCCTTGGAGCGACAGTGTCGCGGATCGCTTTCGGCTGCTCCATAATTTCCTTGAACATAAAATGCTCATAGCCGCCTTTTTCTGCGGCACTGATATCCCAGTTGACGATTTCCACTTCCTTAGCGATCTCCTCTTTATCGGTATCGACTACTTTCACACCGTCACGTTTTATGATGGCAATTTCATTGTTTTCAAGACGATAAATTTTTCTTGTCTTTGCAAGAATCGCAGTAACATCGGAGGCAATATAGTTTTCATTTTCTCCGAGTCCGATAATAAGGGGACTTTCTTTTCTTACTGCGATGATCTCGTCGGGATTATCCTTGCTGATAACGCCGAGAGCATAGGAGCCTTCAAGCTTTGAGAGCACTTTTATCACTGTATCGACAAGGTTTCCCTTGTAGTAATATTCTATCAGCTGCGCTATGACCTCGGTATCGGTCTTGGAACGGAAAGCAACACCCTTTGCGGAAAGATGTTCTTTCAGCTGAATATAGTTTTCGATAATGCCGTTATGAACAACCGCAAAGCGTTCTGAATCGCTCAGATGAGGATGAGCGTTGACATCGGACGGTTCGCCGTGTGTTGCCCATCTTGTATGTCCGATACCCACGGTGCCTTTTAAGGTTTTACCGTCATTGGTAAGCTCTTTCAGAACTTTCAGCTGACCCTTTGCTTTTTTCACAACAAGATTTTCGCCGTCGTTAAGGCATACGCCTGCCGAGTCATAACCACGATATTCCAGCTTTTCAAGACTGCTCAGCAAAAGCGGCGCCGCCTGCTCATATCCGATATAACCTACTATACCACACATATGAAAAATTACCTCCCGACTTATCTGTAAATAATGTCCTCACGCTTCGGACCGTTTGAAATCATTGTAAAGGGAACGCCGACTGCCTTTTCGGCAAATTCGATATACTTACGGCAGTTTTCGGGGAGTTCGTTATAATTCTTAATTCCTCTTATATCACATTTCCAACCGGGGAGTACTTCCAGAATCGGCTTTGCTCTTTTCAGCTTGGTAGTTGAGGGGAAGTAATCGATTCTTTCTCCGTCAAGTTCATAAGCCACGCAAACAGGAATTTCGTCAAGATAGCCGAGTGCGTCAAGAACTGTAAATGCCACCTGTGTCGCACCCTGTACTTTACAGCCGTAGCGCGTCGCAACAAGGTCAAGCCAACCCATTCTTCTCGGACGGCCTGTTGTTGCGCCGTATTCGCCGCCGTCACCGCCGTGTTCACGGAGCTGATTCGCTTCTTCACCGAAAATCTCACTGACAAATTCGCCTGCGCCCACAGAACTGGAATATGCTTTCACGACAGTGATAATATCCTTGATCTCATACGGCGGAATACCGCCTGCGCCTACTGCGCCATAGCCTGCAATCGTGTTGGAGGAAGTAACCATTGGATAAATACCGAAATCGGTATCTTTCAGCGAACCGAGCTGACCTTCCAACAGAATTTTCTTGCCGCTTACGACTGCATCGTGAACGATGTCAAAAGTACTTGCCACATACGGTTCCAGTGCTTCTTTATACTCCATCAGTTTATTGAACATTTCTTCGGCACTGATTTCTTCCTTGTGATACAGATTTCTGATCGTCGCATTTTTTACTTCTAAAATTGTTGCGATTTTCTCTTTCAGAGCCTCCACATCATCAAAAAGCTCATTCACCTGAAAACCGATTTTTGAGAACTTATCCGAATAGAAAGGTGCTATGCCGGATTTTGTCGAACCGAAGCTTTTGCCGCCGAGACGTTCTTCTTCGTAGCAGTCAAAAAGAACGTGATAAGGCATTACGATCTGTGCTCTGTCCGATACAAGTATATGCGGCTTCGGAACGCCTCTTTCAACAAGAGAGGCAATTTCCTTTGTAAAGTTTTCCACGCTAAGTGCCACGCCGTTTCCGATAATATTGGTGATATTATCGCAGAAAACACCCGACGGAAGCTGATGAAGCGCAAACTTGCCATAATTGTTTATGATGGTATGACCTGCATTGCTGCCGCCCTGAAATCTGATTACCATATCCGAGTCCTGTGCGAGAACGTCAGTAATTTTACCCTTACCTTCGTCGCCCCAGTTCGCTCCGACTATTGCTCTAACCATTTGTTTTTTCCCAACCTTTCTTTTGATTGTTATTTATCATTATCCCACGGGAGCCACAAGCACTCGTCCCGAACCTCTGTAAACATTGACAAGTCCCTCTCCGGACGCTGCCGAACCGACAAGTGTTTTTGTAGTACGCTCTACCGTAAAGCTTAAATTCTGTGACCACGCGATTGCCATACTTCCGTCAATTTTCAGCGTATCGTTGTCAAGGTCAAATATCAGCAGTTCCTCCGACGGAACAGGACTTTCAAGAACCACAACACCCTGACCGTAAAGTGTATTGTTGAACAGACCCTCGCCGCCTGCTACTGCCGAAGAAAAGTTCGATCTTGCAGTAACACGCATCTGAACCGTATCATTGCAGGCAAGGAACAAACCATCCTCTATTGTTATTGAACCGTTCCAATTGGCAAGATCTTCAAGGAGAATATAACGATAGGTAGGCTCAAAAATCACCTGACCCGTACCGAAATATCTCGGTTTTATCGCACTTTCGCCCGTCACTTTGGCACCGACCATTTTCTTGAACAAATCGCCTGCGCCCTTGACATTGGTAGCGACCTCAACATTACCTGCAATGATCTGCATTGCGCCTGCCTGAAGCAAAACGCCGGAATTATTAAGATTGGCAACGACCTGTCTTTTATGTACACCCATTTTACTCATAAAATACGCTGTCTGTGCCGAAGTCGGACCTACCGAAAGGTCTTTTTCATATTCGATGACTGAAAAACAGCCCAACTGATTGACCACCTTATGAGCCGGTGTCGGATTAAACAAATTCATACGTATCATTACAAAACACCTCTTTTAAAATGAATCGAAACATTTCATTATACATTGATCTCTGCTGTTTCGGTTTGCAGATTTTCATAAGGCTTTAAAGCAACAGCTACGGTTTCATTCAAGAAATCTTCCGTCTGCTTCGGTGCTCTGCCGACATACTTTTCGGGAAGGAGGATCGCTTCCAGTTCTTCCAAAGTGACACCGAATGCAGAATCGTTTGCGATTCTTTCGAGAAGGTCGTTTTCGCCGCCGTCACGCTTCACAACTGCCGAAGCTGCCATCGAATGTTCTCTGATTTTTTCGTGAAGCTCCTGTCTGTCGCCGCCGCGCTTTACAGCATCCATCATAATATTTTCCGTTGCCATAAACGGCAGTTCTCTTTTCAGGTGTTGTGTGATAACTTTATCATAAACAACAAGACCGTTGCTGACATTCATATAAAGGTTCAGAATGGCATCAACCGCAAGGAACCCTTCAGGAATACTCAAACGCTTGTTGGCAGAGTCATCAAGTGTACGCTCGAACCACTGGGTAGCGGCTGTGATGTACGGATTCAGAACATCAGCCATTACATATCTCGAAAGGGAAGCCATACGTTCCGAACGCATCGGGTTCCGCTTATATGCCATAGCAGAGGAACCGATCTGATTTTTCTCGAACGGTTCTTCCACTTCTTTCAAGTGCTGAAGAAGTCTTACATCGTTGGAGAATTTGGAGGCACTCTGTGCAATACCTGCCAGTACATTCAAAACACGGCTGTCAAGCTTACGGGAGTAGGTTTGTCCGGAAACGGCAAAGCAGTCCGAATAACCCATTTTTTCCGCGATCAATCTGTCGATCTTCTTGCATTTTTCGTGGTCGCCCTCGAACAGTTCCAAAAAGCTTGCCTGTGTGCCTGTCGTACCTTTACAGCCGAGCAGCTTCATACCGCCAAGAACATACTGCACATCCTCCAAATCCATTAAAAGGTCCTGAATCCATAGGGTTGCTCTCTTGCCTACGGTCGTCGGCTGTGCAGGCTGAAAATGGGTAAAAGCAAGCGTCGGGAGGTCTTTATACTTCTCTGCAAATTCGGAAAGTGAACGAATCGTGCTGACGAGCTTTTTTTCAACGATTTTCAGTGCTTCGGTCATTATGATGACATCTGTATTGTCACCTACATAACAGGAGGTAGCACCAAGATGAATAATGCCCTTTGCTTTCGGACATTGTACACCGTAAGCATAAACGTGCGACATTACATCGTGACGAACCTGTTTTTCTCTTTCTTCGGCAACCTCATAGTTAATGTCATCGGCGTGAGCCTTTAACTCATCGATCTGCTCCTGTGTGATGTCCAGACCCAACTCTTTTTCTGCCTCCGCAAGAGCGATCCAAAGTTTTCTCCACGTTTTGAATTTCTTATCGGGAGAAAACAGATATTTCATTTCCTTGTCCGCATATCTTGAAGACAGCGGTGATTCATACGTATCTTTCATTGATTTAACCCTTTCCAAAAGTCAAGATCATTAACATTTCTTTATTTTCTTATCAAAATTCACGCCGCCGCGTTCTTTGCCCTCCAGCATTTTACTGGGGATCTTTGTGGGATATTTACCGGAGAAACAGGCATCACAGATACCCGATTTTCCGCCCAGAAGCAGTTCATTCAGTTTTTCGGGCGGAAAGAATCCCAACGTATCCGCACCCGTCAGCTCGCATATTTCATCAACTGTATGTTTCACAGCGATCAGCTCATCGCGTGACGGAATATCCGTTCCGTAGAAGCACGGCCATATGAACGGAGGTGAACTGATACGCAAATGAACCTCTTTCGCACCTGCACCGCGAAGCATTTTTACGATTCTGTCGCAGGTCGTTCCACGCACGATCGAGTCATCTATCACAACCACTCTTTTGCCCTCTATAACGGAACGCAGAGGATTCAGCTTCAAACGAACGCTTTTGGCTCTTTCTTTTTGCGTCGGCTTGATAAAGGTTCTTCCAATATAACCATTTTTGACAATTCCCTTTTCATACGGAATCCCTGATTCCTCGCTGTAACCGATCGCGGCATCGATACCCGATTCAGGTACACCGATGACAATATCCGCCTCGACGGGAAACTCTCTGGCAAGAATCCTTCCGGCTTCCTTGCGTGATTCATAAACGCTGATCCCGTCAACAGACGAATCGGTACGGGCAAAATAAATATATTCAAAAACACAAAGTGATTTTTGGTCTTTTTCGGGACAGTTGGTTTTGATGGAACGAACTCCCGTTTCATCAACAACAATAATTTCGCCCGGCTCAACGTCACGGACAAATTCCGCACCGCAGGCATCCAATGCACAGCTTTCGGATGCAAATACGGTTGACTGTCCAAGCCTGCCCATACAAAGCGGTCGGAATCCGTGAGGGTCACGGGCGGCAATCAGCTTCTGGGGACTCATCACAAGAAGCGAATAGGCGCCGTCGATCTGCTTCATTGCCTTTGCAACCGCGTCTTCCACGGAATCTGCTTTAATACGCTCTCTTGCGACCAGATAAGCGATTGCTTCGGAATCAATGGTGGTCTGAAAAATAGCGCCTCTGCGTTCCAGCTCACGACGTATCTCATAGGCATTGGTAAGATTTCCGTTATGTGCGATCGCAAGTGTACCCTTGACATAACGCATAACAAGCGGCTGTGAGTTTTCACGCACACTGCCGCCTGCTGTAGAATACCTTACGTGGGCTATCGCCATCTGACCTTTTAAGGAGTCGAGAATGTCATTGTTAAACACTTCGCTGACAAGTCCCATATTTTTATGACCGGATATAACACCCCTGTCATTGACGGATATGCCGCAACTTTCCTGACCTCTGTGCTGAAGCGACAGAAGTCCGTTGTAACAGGCATATGCGGGAGCAAGACTGTCATTTCCGTATATTCCGAAAACGCCGCATTCCTCGTGCAGCTCCTCGGAAAAATATTCCTGTGAATTGATACTCAAAGAATCCACCCCAATATTTCAATTCGGAAGCGGCAAGCTGCCGCCCCATATTTACGTCAATCGTGATTCGGTCAAGCTTAGCCCAATCCGATTCTTTTCATCATTTCGGCATATGCTTCTTCCACACCGCCAAGGTCACGTCTGAAACGGTCTTTATCAAGCTTTTCGTGAGTTTTGATGTCCCAGAAACGACAGGTATCGGGAGAAATTTCGTCCGCAAGAACAATATTTCCTTCGCTGTCCTTGCCGAATTCGAGCTTGAAGTCGATCAGCTCAACACCGACACTTGCAAAGAACTCAACCATATTTTTGTTCACTTCAAGAGCCAGCTTGCTGATGGTATCAATGTCCTCCCACGTAGCGGCACCGATCGCAACAGCGTGATAGGAGTTGATGAGCGGATCGCCGAGGTCGTCATCCTTGTAGGAAAATTCGAGAACAGTCGTTTTCAGTTCCGTGCCTTCTTCCAGACCCAGACGCTTCGCCATCGAACCGGCAGCCTTATTACGAATAATCACCTCAAGAGGAACAATTTTAACTTTCTTTACGACTGTCTCACGGTCATTGATTTCCTCAACAAAATGGGTAGGGATTCCCTTTTCTGCGAGAAGCTTGAACATAAAGTTTGACATTCTGTTGTTTACAACGCCCTTGCCTGTGATCGTACCTTTTTTCAGTCCGTTGAAAGCGGTCGCGTCGTCCTTATATTCTACCATACAATAATTCGGATCGGACATTGCATAAACCTTTTTTGCCTTACCTTCATACAAAAGCTCTGTTTTTTCCATTTTAAAAATGCTCCTCTCAAAAATCAAAAAATTGCAAAAATAGCTTTAAAATAGCTTTGAAACCAGTTTTAATTATACAACTTACGCCGAATTTAAGCAAGTAATTATATGTTTGAAATATTTTTTCGACATTCGGTATATTATTCATACTGATTTTTAAGTGTTTTTTTGCTTTTTATACAAAAAATAACGCTCTATGCAAATCCGCGTTAAAATCGGGTTCAATACCTCTTATTCCCGTTGTTTTTGACAAAAATGCAATTTTTAAAAAAAAAGTTGCATTTTTTGGAAAAATTGTCTTGCTAAACTCTTAAATGTATGATAAAATTAATCTCGCATCAAGGTCGATGCATTTGTAATGCAATTCGGCTTATAGCGAATTGCATATTTTTATACTAAAAATTTGTTAAGGAGTGACAAAGATGTCATACGTAAGCGAACAGCTTGAAAAGGTAATTGAAAAAAACCCTGCACAGCCGGAGTTTGTACAGGCAGTTAAAGAGGTTCTCGAATCACTCGAACCCGTTATTGAGGCAAATCCTCAGTATCAGGAGCAGGGTATTCTTGAAAGAATCACAGAGCCTGAAAGACAGTTGATGTTCAGAGTACCGTGGGTTGACGATAACGGCAAGGTTCAGGTAAACCGCGGCTTCCGTATTCAGTTCAACAGTGCGATCGGTCCCTACAAGGGCGGTCTTCGTTTCCATCCGTCGGTAAACCTCGGTATCATTAAGTTCCTGGGTTTTGAGCAGATCTTCAAGAACTCTCTCACAGGACTTCCGATCGGCGGCGGTAAGGGCGGTGCCGACTTTGATCCCAAGGGCAAGAGCGACAGAGAAGTAATGGCATTCTGCCAGAGCTTTATGACAGAGCTTTACAGACACATCGGCGCTGACACAGACGTTCCGGCAGGTGACATCGGTGTAGGCGGTCGTGAGATCGGTTACCTCTTTGGTCAGTACAAGAGAATTCGTGACTCTTATGAAGGCGTTCTTACAGGCAAGGGTCTTACCTACGGCGGTTCGCTCGCTCGTACAGAGGCTACCGGCTACGGTCTTCTCTACATCACAAACGAACTTCTTAAAGACCACAATATAGACATCAAGGGCAAGACAGTTTGTATCTCCGGTGCCGGCAACGTTGCTATTTACGCTGCACAGAAGGCTACACAGCTCGGCGCAAAGGTTGTTACACTTTCCGATTCCACAGGTTGGATCTACGATGCAGAGGGCATTGACCTCGACGCCGTTAAGGAAATCAAGGAAGTTAAGAGAGCAAGACTTACCGAGTACAAGAACTATCGTCCGAACGCTCAGTACACAGAGGGCAAGTTCCTTTGGACAATTCCCTGTGATGTTGCACTTCCCTGTGCTACACAGAACGAGCTTGACGTCGAGGGCGCAGAAAACCTCATCAAGAACGGTGTTATCGCTGTTGCAGAAGGCGCTAATATGCCGACTACTCTTGAGGCTACAAAGCTCTTCCAGGAAAAAGACGTTCTCTTTGTTCCCGGCAAGGCTGCCAATGCAGGCGGTGTTGCTACCTCTGCTCTTGAAATGTCACAGAACAGCCAGCGTCTTTCTTGGACATTTGAAGAAGTTGACCAGAAGCTTGAAGGCATTATGGTTAACATCTACCACACCATTGCCGATGCTGCTAAAAAATACGGCTATGAAGGCAACTACGTTGTAGGCGCTAACATTGCAGGCTTCGTTAAGGTTGCAGACACAATGATCGCACAAGGTGTAGTTTGATCCTTAAAACCTTCTTAAAATCCATATAAATTCTTCCGCCGTCTTGTATTTCAAGGCGGCGGAAGAATTTTTAATTCATAATTTAATTCATAATTTAATTCATAATTTAATTCATAATTTAATTCATAATTTAATTCATAATGCATAATGCATAATTCATAATTCATAATTGCCCTGCGAGGAACCGCAAGAATCAATGCAGCCGTAAATCCCTTTGTTGGGATTTGAACGTTTTATATAAATATGGTTAAAAAATTTCTTAAAATTTTTCATTCCATTTTGTTCAAAATGTGTTATAATAGATGGAGTGCATAATTAAGAAAGGAGATTCATATGCTTGAACGTATTCAGACCTGGGACGATAAAATGCTTTTACGTCTGGCACATAAGCGTACTCCTATACTTAACAAGATTATGATCATTATTACCACCATCGGCAACAACGGATATGTATGGTTCGGAATCGCCTTTCCTATGCTGCTGATGAACCGTATGCGTCTGACAGGCTTTACAATGCTTTTTTCAATGTTGGTGGCGTGGCTTATGAGCGAGATCACCATTAAAAATATTGTCCGCCGTGTCCGTCCGTGCAAAAAGGATTTTGAAAAATATCTTTTGATCAAAGACCCTCCGCAGTATTCGTTTCCGTCGGGACATTCGGCAACATCCTTTGCGGTATCTACGGCGATGTTTTTTACTTGCCAGTATTTGTTTGTACCAACTTTGATACTCGCTTTTTTGATTGCATTTTCAAGGGTCTATATAATGGTGCATTATCCGACAGATGTGATATGCGGTGCGCTGCTTGGTATTATTTGCGGCATTGCCTCTGTACCGGTCGCCCCCTACATACCGTTTTTTGATTTTCAGATCTAAAACATTATTCACCATTTATTATTCATTCAATACAACTTCTCCCTCCTGTATCGGTTTAACCGGCAGGAGGGAGTTTTTTTTGACAGGATTCAGTTGATCGGCTGTACAGGAATTTTCTTGATTTTAAACATTCTTCTTAAAAAGAAAGAAAAGAACTTCGGATTATCAACAACAACAAATTTCATAAGTATCCCTCCGTTAAAATCGGCAGCAGCGTGAGCATATAACAGACGTAATGGCAAGGATCACGGCTATTATGATGATCAGCAATTTCTGCGGACATATGCACGAAACAAGCAGTCCCAAGCTGAACGCAAGAACATTTCCGTTCCTTATACAGCCTCGCATAAATTCACCAACCAATCCTATTGTAAGTACCGGAACTGTATTTCGTTCTTACAATAACATAATATACAGGCGGAGCGGTGTTTGACACAAATATTTAATTATTTTTTCCGATATAAATGACCGCCGTTCCCTCGTGTACAGTCACGATGGCACTATCAGAAACGATCTCGTTGCTGACTCCCAAAGGAAAATCCGCTGTCAGCGTTCCTTTTTCCAGT
>CADCRH010000063.1 GCA_902803805.1 uncultured Ruminococcus sp. | reverse complement strand
GGAGTGAATATCGATGCCAGGAACAAGAAAACTCGGCAGAGAGACTGCTCATAGAACTGCTATGCTCAGAGCAATGGTTACTTTCCTTCTCGAAAATGGAAAGATCGAAACAACTGTTTCTCGTGCAAAAGAAGTCAGTGCATTGACAGAAAAATTTATCACAATCGCAAAGGTAGAAAATCTTCATAACAAGCGCCTTGCATTATCTTTCATCACCAAGGAAGATGTTGTTAACAAGCTCTTTAAGGAGATTGCTCCCAAGTACGCCGACAGAAACGGCGGCTACACAAGAATCACAAAGCTCGGTCCGCGCCGTGGCGATGCTGCCGAAATGGCAATTATTGAGATGATCTGATTGATCCGAACATATAAAAACTCCCGATGAGCGGTTACTCTCATCGGGAGTTTTTCACTTTATGATAAGAAGTTTGCCTTGAACAACAATTATTTTGCAAACTTTGAGTAAAATAATAAAAAATAAATATAATTTGTCGATAAAAAAATATGACAAATCAGGAATAATATGTTATAATAAAAACGAACGCTTTTATATTGACCGTTCGGAAAAAGCTGTGGGGTGAAATGAATGTCAGAAAAAATAGAAAAATATGTTCCCTGTCCGAAATGTGCGCAGCAAAGCTCCGTGGAACTGTTATGCAGTGTCAATACCGAAAATGATACGGACATCAGAAGTGCGATTTTTGATGAAACATTTTTCCGCTGGAAATGCAAAAAATGCGGCTTTCAGACAAAGCTTCTTCACCCTCTGCTGTATAACGATGTGAAAAATCAGTTTATGGTTTACTATATCCCAAAGGTGGAACGCAGACAAATTTCCGATGAAAAGCTGGAACTTGAATTTTCGGATCTGTCGTATATCAAAAAAAGGGTGGTTCCCGACATTAATTCTATGAAAGAAAAAATCGTGCTCTTTGAAAACAATATCGATGATATGGCAGTGGAAATTACCAAATCTGCCGTTTCGGAAATTGTTGCCAAAAGCACCTCGCGCACTGTCCATTCGGGTTATTTTATGGATATGGACAAGGAAAAAAATGCGATGACCTTTCAGTATTTTGTCGGAGGCGACCGCCGCCCCTATATCCAAACGATCCGTTTGGAGGTATATAACCGGTCGGTCGGAATCGTTAAAAAATATTTTCCGAAAGAAAATAAAAAGGCGGGTTTTCTCAATATCGATTCCTTTTGGGCAAAAGAGGCACTGCGAAAATATAAGAATGCTACCTATTAAACCCATCATCTTGATTATTGCATAGCCTTGTATAATTTCAATGTAAATTTTTTGTAAAAACAAAAAAATTTTGCAAAAAACAATAGAAATTTTTTACAAGGTATGTTATAATATACCAAAGCGACCTAGTCGATTAATAATTTCTCAGGAGGTAATTCCAATGGCTAAAAAATGGGTCTATCTTTTCAGCGAAGGCGACGCAAGTATGCGTGAACTTCTCGGCGGTAAGGGTGCTAACCTTGCTGAAATGACCAAAATCGGTCTCCCTGTTCCTCAGGGCTTTACAATTACAACAGAGGCTTGTACTCAGTACTATGAGGACGGCAGAAAGATTAATGATGAAATCCAGAGTCAGATTATGGAATACATCACAAAGATGGAAGAGATCACCGGTAAAAAGTTCGGTGACAAAGAGAATCCTCTCCTCGTTTCTGTTCGTTCGGGTGCAAGAGCATCAATGCCGGGTATGATGGATACAATTCTTAACCTCGGTCTTAACGAGGTTGTTGTTAATACAATCGCAGAACAGTCAAACAACCCTCGTTGGGCTTGGGACTGCTACAGAAGATTCATTCAGATGTTCTCCGACGTAGTTATGGAAGTTGGTAAGAAGTACTTCGAGCAGCTTATCGACGCTATGAAAGAGAAGAAGGGCGTTACACAGGACGTAGAGCTGACAGCAGAAGACCTCAAAGAACTTGCAGGTCAGTTCAAGGCTGAATATAAGGCTAAGATCGGCAATGACTTCCCGTCAGACCCGAAAGAGCAGCTGATGGAAGCTGTTAAGGCTGTATTCCGTTCTTGGGATAACCCCAGAGCTAACGTTTACCGCCGTGACAACGATATTCCTTATTCTTGGGGTACCGCTGTTAACGTACAGTCAATGGCATTCGGTAATATGGGTGATGACTGCGGTACGGGCGTTGCATTTACACGTGATCCCGCTACAGGCGATAAGGGTCTCTTTGGTGAGTTCCTTACAAACGCACAGGGCGAGGACGTTGTTGCCGGTGTTCGTACACCGATGAAGATTCAGGAAATGGCTGACAAATTCCCTGAGGCTTTCGAGCAGTTCCAGAACGTTTGCAAAACACTGGAAGATCACTACAGAGATATGCAGGATATGGAGTTCACCGTTGAGCACGGCAAGCTTTATATGCTCCAGACAAGAAACGGCAAGAGAACAGCAAAGGCT
>CADCRH010000062.1 GCA_902803805.1 uncultured Ruminococcus sp. | reverse complement strand
GACAAGAACAGCACCATCACCATTAAACCCGCAGCAAGAACCGACTATGATATTTGTATCAAAGTCAAGGACAGCAGCGGCACTGTTCAGAAAATTTACAAAACACTGACAGTAAAATAATCATTTGATAAAAAGGACACGTTTTCGCAGGAAAATCGAAAACGTGTCCTTTGTTTTTCAGTTATGGAGGAAAGAAGATGGTAAAAGTATCAGGTTTTTAGCCGATGAACATTTGTGACCAGTAGTTGCCGTCTGCAACATAGCCCATACCGATCTGTGTATAGGAGGAGTTAAGAATATTGGCTCTGTGACCCTCGGAATTCATCCAGGCGTCAACAACTGCCTGCGGTGACTGCTGACCCATAGCGATATTTTCGCCTGCGGTGCGGTAACTGATACCGAACTGTTTCATCATATCAAACGGACTGCCGTAAGTAGGAGAAGTATGGCTGAAATATTGGTTGTCGTGCATATCCTGCGCCTTGATTCTTGCCACTTTGGAAAGTTCGGTGTTCAGGGTCAGTTCGCTTAATCCGTTTTCCTTGCGAATCTGGTTAACAAGCTGAACGACCTGCTTTTCATAGTCGTTGACCGAATAGCCGTTGGAATCTGTCGTAGTTGGTGCCGTTGTTTCTGTCGTGGTTTGTGGTGTGATGGGTGTAACGGTTGTTGTGTTGTTGTCATTTGTTACAGTAGGGGGAGTAACGGTGGGAGCAGTTGTTTGTGTGTTGTTGGTAACGGCACACTGTGAGTTGTCGGGAAGAATACCGCACTGCTGTATCAGATTTTGAATATCCGTGTTGTCACAGCCGTATTGTGAAATCAGGCTCTGAACGTCACAAGAGGAATTATTGCAGTTCTGCGAAAGAATCCCTTGAACATCACAGGACGAATTGTTGCAGTTCTGTGAAAGAACGCTCTGAATGTCACAGGGATTACAGCCGTTTAAAGAAACCACACAGCCGCCGACATTACCGCAGCCGGGAACAGAGATACCACATTCTGCCGCACTTGCGGAAACCGCAGCCGCTGCCGATACAAGCACCGCACAAAGAACCGATGTCGAGAAACGTATAAACTTTTTCATTGTTAAGACCTCCAAGAATTTTTTGAAAGCGAAAAGCCCGAAGGCGTTTCAACCTTTCGACTAATATTATACGTTTCTTCGAGTGAATTTTCAACACACAAAATATGGTATCATCGGAAAAGGGTGGATAGAAAAAATCTTTTGTCAGCACTCCATACTTGATTTTTATTTCATTCAATCATAAGGATAGGGGACAGCCATACAGAATGACCCCCGAAACGGTGTGCGAAACTGTTTCGGGGGTCTGTTCATTTTGCGTAAGGAACGATTTTTAAATTACGAAAGCTCAAATGCACCTGTGTAAAGCTGATAATATTTGCCTTTCTGAGCGATCAGCTGTTCGTGTGTGCCTCGCTCGATGATCTTGCCGAGTTCCAACACCATAATGACATCGGAGTTCTGAACGGTGGAAAGTCGGTGTGCGATGACAAATACTGTTCTGCCGTACATCAGTCCGTCCATACCCTTTTGTACCAATGCTTCGGTTCGTGTGTCAATGCTGGATGTTGCTTCGTCCATTATCATAACAGGCGGGTCGGCAACTGCGGCACGGGCAATGGAGATCAACTGACACTGACCCTGCGAAAGCTGTCCGCCGTCACCGGTGATAACCGTGTTGTAGCCGTCGGGCAGTCTTGTAATAAAGTCGTGTGCGTTGGCAAGCTGTGCCGCTGCGATACATTCCTCGTCCGTTGCGTCCAGTTTGCCGTAACGGATATTATCCATTACTGTTCCCGTGAACAAATGAACGTCCTGTAATACGATTCCGAGAGAGCGCCTTAAATCGGGCTTTTTGATCTTGTTGATGTTAATGCCGTCATAACGGATCTTACCGTCATCAATATCATAAAAACGATTGATCAGATTGGTGATCGTTGTTTTGCCTGCACCTGTTGCACCGACAAATGCGACTTTTTCACCCGGCTTTGCATAAAGCTTGATATTGCGCAGGATGATCTTGTCGGGGTTATAGCCGAAATCAACATCGGACAAAACCACTTCACCGCAAAGTTTGGTATAGGTCACGGTGCCATCGCCGTGGGGATGTTTCCACGCCCACATTTCGGTGCGTTCTTCGGATTCCACCAGTTGGTCATCTTTATCGTATTTCGCATTGACAAGCGTAACATAACCTTCGTCCTGTTCGCTTTCCTCGTCCATCAAGTTGAAGATTCTTTCCGCACCGGCAAGAGCCATAATGACAGAGTTCATCTGGTTGGAAATTTCGCTGATCGGACGGGTGAAGTTCTTGGAGAGCTGGAGAAATGACGCGATGACACCGAGCGAAACGGGACTGATTCCAAATATCGCCAGCGCACCGCCGACAATGGCGATCAGAACATACTGAATGTTGCCGAGGTTGTTCATAATCGGCATAAGAATATTGACAAAGGTATTGGCATTGGTGGCACTTTCGCAGAGTGCTTCATTCTTTTTGTCGAATTCCTCTTTTGCCTGTTCCTCGTGACAGAAAACCTTGATGACTTTCTGACCGTTGATCATTTCTTCGATATAGCCGTTCACGTCACCGATCTCCTGTTGTTGTTTGATAAAGTAGGAGGCGCTTTTTCCTGCAATTTTCTTGGTGACGATCAGCATTATGAAAACAAACAGAAGTACAAAAATCGTCAGATAAATATTCAGTGCCAGCATTGCAAAGAATACTGCAACAATTGTAATGATGGACGAGAACATCTGAGGAATACTAATGGACATCATCTGACGGAAGGTGTCTGTGTCGTTGGTGTAGCGGCTCATAATATCGCCGTGGGTGTGCGTATCGAAATATTTGATCGGAAGTGTCTGCATATGAGAAAACATTTCGTCACGGATTTTTTTCTGGATTCCCTGCGAGATCGTTACCATTACACGGTTATAGATGAGCGTTGACAAAGCACCAATAAAGAATGCCGCACCCATTACCAATATGATTGTCAGAAGTCCTGTGAAATCTTTTGATTCCGCAGAAATGAGCGGAGTGATATAGTTATCCATTAAAATCTGGATAAACAGGGAGCTTAAAACACTTGCACCGGCACTGATGACAATGCAGACCAAAACAAAGATAAATCTGCCTTTGTAGGCACCCATATAATTCAAAAGACGCTTGATCGTTTTCTTCGGGTCACCCTGCATTTTTGCCGGAGGTGCGGCAGTTGGTCTGCCACCTCTGAATCGGGCATTATTCATTGTCTGCACTTCCTTTCTGCTGTGAATAATAAACTTCCTGATAAATAGCGTTATTTTTCAGAAGTTCGTCGTGTGTGCCGACAGCGTTGATGGTGCCGCCGTCAAGAACGATGATCTTATCCGCGTCCTGAACGGAGGAAATACGCTGTGCGATAATGATTTTGGTAGTGTCGGGGATTTCCTCGGCAAATGCTTTTCTGATCAGTGCGTCTGTTTTTGTGTCAACCGCACTTGTCGAGTCATCGAGAATCAGGATTTTCGGCTTTTTCAGCAAGGCACGGGCAATACAAAGACGCTGACGCTGACCGCCCGAAACATTGGTGCCGCCCTGCTCTATGTAGGTATCATACTTGTCGGGCATACGCTGAATGAAATCATCTGCCTGTGCCAGCTTGCAGGCTCTTACTAATTCGTCATCACTAGCATTTTCGTTGCCCCAGCGGAGATTTTCTTTGATCGTTCCCGAAAAAAGAACGTTTTTCTGTAATACCATTGCAACGCTGTCACGCAGAGCATTAATATCGTACTCTTTCACATTAATGCCTCCTACATAGATATTGCCCTCGGTCGTGTCATAAAGACGGGGAATCAACTGTACAAATGTTGATTTTGAAGAACCTGTACCGCCGATAATGCCGACGGTTTCGCCTGATTTGATATTGATGTTGATGTCTTTCAGACAAAGTTTATTTTTATCCTTTGCATAACTAAAGCTGACGTTATCGAATGTGATCTCGCCGTTCGGGATCTTATCAAGGGGAGTTTCTGTGTTTTTGAGGTCAATTTCCTCATTCAAAACTTCCGAGATACGGTCAGCGGAAGCCTTGGACATTGTGATCATTACCATTGTCATTGAAATGAACATCAGGCTCATCAGAATCTGCATTATGTAGGTAAACATACTGGTCAGCTCGCCTTGTGTCATATCGCCGTATGCGATCAGCTGTGCGGCAAACCACGAAATAATCAGAATACACGCATAAACACAAATCTGCATTACAGGCATAT
The DNA here is from genome assembly GCA_902803805.1 of uncultured Ruminococcus sp. Lineage (GTDB taxonomy): Bacteria > Bacillota > Clostridia > Oscillospirales > Acutalibacteraceae > UBA1213. Next base: position 3,855 of record CADCRH010000062.1, on the reverse strand, counting down.
TGAATGCAATTGTTCTTTCGGCTTTGGAAAAGTCCTTGTAGATACTGTCGGAAATTTTACCGAATTTGGCAACTTCGTGTTCCTCGCGCACAAAGGATTTTACCACTCTGATTCCGTGCAGATTTTCCTGAACGACATTGTTGAGTTTGTCATAGGTTTTGAACACTCTGGTAAATACAGGGTGCGCAAATCGGATGATAATATACAGGGCAATGGCGATGATCGGAATAAAGACAACAAATGTCCACGATAAGGACGCATTGACATTAAAGGACATTATCATAGCGAAGATCATCATAAACGGTGCTCTGAATGCAACGCGTATCATCATCTGATAAGCGTTCTGCACGTTGGTAACGTCCGTTGTCATTCGTGTCACCAGACTGGATGTGGAAAACTTGTCGATATTGGCAAAAGAGAAGTTCTGAATCTGATAGAACATATCGTGCCTGAGATTTTTCGCAAAGCCTGCGGAAGCGACAGCGGCAAAGCGTCCCGACAAAGCACCGAATGCCAGCGCCAGAAATGCCGCCGCAAGAATGATCAGTCCCATTTGCCAGATGTAACCAATATCGCCTTTCTTGATACCGTTGTCGATCAAACTTGCCATAAGATACGGAACAACCACTTCCATTACCACTTCAAGCACAACGAAAATCGGTGTTAAAATGGAAGCAAGCTTGTATTCCCGTACACATTTTGCAAGAGTCTTAATCATTTTTATTTTCCTCCTTCATTTTCAAGATTGTGTTTGATCTTTTCAAGAACACTAAAGAAAATCGCAAGGTCGTTTTCATTGATCCCCTGACGCATTTTATCCTCTTTGGCACTGATGTTTTCAAGCATTAAACGGTGTACCTCCCACGCTTTGGGTGTCAAAACCAATTTTTTTAAACGTGCGTCATAGCTGACAGATTCACGGGTGATATAGCCCTTTTTCTCCATCAGCTGAATCATATTGGAAACCGTGGAGCGGCGAATCAAAAACTGATCCTCTATATCGCGCTGAAAAATTTCCTTGTCGAAATTTTCCGCAAGATAGCCGATGATCCAGCCGTTTTTTCCTGTTGCGTTATCGACCTCTTTTTTAATATCGGAACGGGTATAGTCACGTTTCAGCATATTGTTGATCTTGCTTAACTCCATTCCGATATATTTTTCGTTTGGCATATAATCCCTCCTTTATCAATGATTTGTTAGCAGCCTAATTGTTAGCGTACTAACGATTATATTACTTCTTCATAATTTTGTCAATACTTTGGACTGTCAAATTCTGAACAAATCCAGTTGAAAATATCTATATAATAATGTATAATCAACATAATAAAAAGATGATGGAGGTAATTATAATGACTGAAAAAGAAAAAATGTTGGCACAGGAACTTTATTCGCCTGCCGACAGTGAACTAAAGAAAGATGCCGCACGTTCCAAAAAACTGACAAGACTGTACAACAATACAACCGAAGAACAGTACGGCTATCGTACACAGCTTTTGAAGGAGCTCTTCGGAAGTACAGGGGAGCATATCACCGTTAAGCCGCCGTTTCGCTGTGACTACGGCAGCAATACATTTATCGGAGAAAATTTCTATGCCAATTTTGATTGTATCATTTTGGATGTCGCAAAGGTATTTATCGGCAATAACTGCCTTTTCGGACCGAGAGTATGTGTCTATACACCGTGTCACCCGATCGACGCGGAGGTCAGAAATTCCGGTGTCGAGTACGGTAAGGAAATCCATATCGGCAATAACGTTTGGGTCGGCGGCAGTGCCGTTATCAATCCCGGTGTGACGATTGGCAATAATGTTGTGATCGGTTCGGGTTCTGTCGTGACAAAGGATATTCCCGATAATGTTGTTGCGGCAGGCAATCCGTGTAAGGTCATTCGTCCGATCACGGAGCAGGACAAACAGTATTGGCAGAATAAGCTTGAGGAGTACAGAAAAGGTATATGATAGAATGTATTGCAGTAGGACTGGGCGGATTTATCGGTGCAGTATGCCGATATTTAATCGGTTTGATACCGATAAAAGAAGGTATGACCTTTCCCATAAAAACGCTCATCATTAATATCATCGGTTCGTTTATGATTGGAATGATTGCGGCGTTGGCGGTAAAAAACAATACATTGAATCCACGTCTTGTACTATTTATCAAAGCAGGCATATGCGGCGGCTTTACGACATTTTCGTCTTTTGCACTGGAAACCGGTGATTTGGTGAAAAACGGAAATATCCTAACAGCTGTACTTTATGTAACATTAAGTGTCGTGTTAAGTGTTCTTGCCGTATTTGCCGCACAAATGACAGTGAAATGATTTCGGAGTGAAAAATGGAATATACAAAAGAAGTTTTTGCAAAGTATGACAGGGAATGTATCAGAGTTTATCAGGCATACAATTCTGCGATTGCAAAAGAAGCGGCTGCACTTCAAAATTTCGGTGAGAACTTTAACGTTCGCCGAATGACGTGGATAAAACCGTCATTTTTGTGGCTGATGTACCGTTCGGGCTGGGGTATAAAAAAGAATCAGGAGTGTATTTTAGCATTGGATATATACAGGGATTATTTTGATTCGCTTTTGCAGAAAGCAGTTCTGACATCGCCAGATTCCCACTTATACAGCGGCAGGGAGTGGGAAAAAGCATTTGATGAAACATGTGTGTATTGCCAATGGGACCCCGACAGAAACATCAATGGCAGCAGCATTAACCGTGCGGCGATTCAAATTGGCATTAAAGGGCAGGCAGTAACAGATCTGCTCAACGGAGGCATTAAAAACATATCAGACTTAACAGTGTCGGTCAGAAAGTGGAACACGCTCAGAAAAAACGGAAAACTCAAAGAAAAAGATTTGCCTGTCGAAAAGCTTTATGCAGTCAGCGATAAAACGATTTGTCAAAGACTGAATATGAAATAAGGTGAAACAGCAGTATGAGCAGAAGTTATAAAAAGCACCCCATTGTGAAAGAATCGGCAAGACGTGTATCACACAGATTCAAGGGAAAAACACTGGCTTCAAGAGCTGTGAGAAGAAACGAAATACCGAACGGAAAATCGGGATATAAAAAAGTTTATTGCAGTTGGAATGTTCACGAATATGCGTTTTATGAAAGCGAGTATGAAGTAAGAAAAGAATGGGACAGCGGTGACAGCTATCTGTATCAACATTTCAAAACATACGAACAGGCATTACAGGATTGGAAGAAAAATTATAAGAGAAAATAAAGAATAATGGAGTGAGAAAATTGATATACTTTACGTCTGACCTTCATTTTTACCACGACAACGTTATCAAATTTGCCAACCGACCTTATAAAAATTCCGAACAGATGAATCAAGCACTGATCAAAAACTGGAATGATAAAGTCGGTGCAAATGATGAAATTTATATTCTCGGAGATTTTACAATGAAGGGGGCGGAACTTGCGACAGAAATTCTGTCACAGCTCAAAGGCAAAAAACATTTGATCAAGGGCAACCACGACAGATTTGTACAGTCACCGGCATTTGAAAATTGGTGGTTTGAGTCCGTGAGCGACTATCAGCAAATCAGCTATCACAGTACGCGCTTTATCCTTTTTCACTATCCGATTCTCGAATGGAATCAGTTTTTCAGAGGGAGTATTCATCTGCACGGACACCAGCACAACCACGCAGACTATAACTTGATGAACAGAGAAAAAGGAATCCGCAGATATGATGTCGGTGTTGACGCAAACAATATGTCACTTGTCAGCGCGGAAGAAATATTGGAATTTTTTAATCAGTGATCGGAGGAAGTAATGTTTCAGGAATGGAAGAAGCGTTCTATCAGGGCAAAGGAAGTAGAAAGAATTATATGGTTTTCGGG
>CADCRH010000061.1 GCA_902803805.1 uncultured Ruminococcus sp. | reverse complement strand
TCCCGAAGAAAAAACGGAGGAAGAACCAACAGAGGAAACTCCCGAAGTAAAAACAGAGGAAGAACCGACAGAGGAAACTCCCGAAGTGAAAACAGAGGAAGAACCGACAGAGGAAACTCCCGAAGTAAAAGCGGAGGAAGAACCGACAGAGGAAACTCCCGAAGTAAAAGCGGAGGAAGAACCCAAAGAGGAAATTCCAAAAGAAAAAACGGAAGAAAAACCGAACGAAAATGAAGAAGTTCGGACAGAGGAAGAAGATACGATGGACGAAGATTCAAATAACGAGAAAATCGGATTTTTTGCAAAGCTGAAATCAAAGCTGTTTACTGCCGAAGAAGATAATGAATATGATGATATTGATGACGATATTGTCTATGAAGAACCCGATTCGGAAGGAATGAACCTTTGGGGCAAGGTGAAAAACAAGCTGAAAAATCACCCTGTCGTTGAAAATGATACGGATGATACGATCGATGATGACAGTGTCATTATTAAACCTATTGAGAAAGGTACCAAAGAGGAACGTCCCGAAAACGAGATATACAAGGCAGAGGACACAACCGTTAAAAGTAATGATATTGAGCTTGCTGTCGATAGATCCCCCGACGGAAAAATTGTGATCGGTGCTTCTGCGGAAAATGCCGCAGAGCAGCTTGATGTAGAGGTGAAAGACGGTTCTAAGCTGATCAAGGAAAAAGCTGCCGCCCAAGAAAAAGCGGAGGAAAGCGCTGAGGACGCCCAAACGAATCAGGAGAATATTATTTATGAAGCGTCCGATGTCGAAAATACACTGACTTTTGCGAGTGTGGAACAGCTTGATCCGAAAATCGAAGCCGAAAAGGCGGCAAAAGCCGAAGCTGCGATTAAAGCTGCCGTTGAAGCGCTGGAACCGAAGCCGAAAGCGGAGCCCGAAAAAGAGGAGGATTTCTTTGAAGGTGTCGCAGAAAGCAGACAGCCGAAGGAATCCGCAAAGCAGGAAATAAAACCTGCCGAATCCGAAAAAATGCAGATAACCGAACCTGTCAAACCCGAAAAAATACAGACGGAAAATCCCGTTTCTCCTGTTAAGCCTGCCCAAGCTGTATCACAGCCGTCAGAGGAATCCGACAAAGTGAAAGAACCGCAGAAAGAGAAAATGACCGCTGAGCCTGCCAAACCTCAGAAATCAAAACCCGTAAAGACAGTGGAACCACCGAAAGCAACATTTGATTTTGAACGTGAATCGGGTATTGTGTTTGAACGTGCAAAGCCGCAGGAGCCTGTAGTGCCCAAACGGAACGAGTTCACGACGATTCCAAGATTGGAAAGCGTGAATGCCGAAGAATATAACCAGCAGTTTGAGGAAATGAAAAAAGCTGCCGCCGAAGCCGCTGAAAAAGCAAAGGCAAAGATGATAGCAGAGCAGGAAACCCAGGTTGTCAGTGCGCCTACTCCTTACGAAAAGAAATTCGGCAGCAAGAAACCCGTCAACATTAAAGCAGCAAGTGTTGACAGAAAAGCTTCCTCAGCAAAAGAAGAAACCCAAAATAAGCCAAATAGTTCGGCAGACTTCTATCAGGGCTATGACCCGACAGCAGACCCGTTTGCCAACGAAGCCTACAAGACCGAAGAAATGCTCATAGGCGAACAGAAAAAGAAAAAGTCGGGCGATTCGGTGGGAAGCAAGCTGAAAAAGTCACTGGAAAAGCTTCTTTCTTCCGAAGAAGACGACGGTGAAGATTAAGGTGATAGTGATGAATGAAATTTTGATCAAGGGGGCAAGAATCATTGACCCCGAAAACAGTACCGATAAAATCGGTGATATACTGATAAAGGACGGCAAATTCGCGCCTTTGTCCGAACGCTCCGAAAATGCGCAGATCATTAATGCGGAAGGACTGACGGCTGTTCCCGGACTGGTTGACCTTCACGTTCATCTCCGTGACCCCGGTCAGACACACAAGGAGGACATCATCAGCGGCTGTCAAAGTGCTGCCGCAGGAGGCGTGACCAGCCTTTTGGCAATGCCGAATACGACACCTGCGGTCGATACGCCCGAAACAGTCAGGTATATCCTTGACAAAGCCCAAAATGCCGACGCACACGTTTATGTGGTGGGCGCGATCACCAAAGACCTGAAAAGCGAAGTGCCGACAGATATTGAGGCGCTGAGAAAAGCAGGTATTTCCGCATTGTCGGATGACGGCAGACCGGTTGAAAATACGTGCTTTATGGTGGACGCAATGAAAAAGGCAGCAGAACTTCATATTCCCGTTACGGCTCACTGTGAAGACCCGTATCTTGCAGGCGGCAAGATCAACGAGGGGGAAATTTCCCGTCAGCTCGGTGTGAAAGGAATGCCTGCCGCCGCAGAGGACGCCGGTACGGCGCGGGAAATTGCGCTGGCGCAGGCATATCACGTTCCGATACATATTTGTCACGTCAGCACGGCAACCTCTTATGCAATGATAAAAGACGCCAAAAAGCGCGGTGTACAGGTGACTGCCGAAACAGGACCGCATTATTTGATGCTCACACAAAACGAACTGTTGAAAAAAGATGCGGATTACCGTATGAATCCGCCTCTCCGAACCGAAGCGGACAGACAGGCAATGATCAAAGGTCTGGTTGACGGTACCCTTGACGCGATCGCCACAGATCACGCACCGCACGCACCCGAAGAAAAAGCGGACTTTGAAAATGCGCCCAACGGTGCCATCGGAATGGAAACATCTTTTTCCGCTTCCTATACCGTATTGGTCAAAAGCGGCATTATGACAATTTCGCAGTTAATTACGAAAATGTCGTTGAATCCTGCTAAAATCCTTCATATCGATGCAGGTACGCTTTCTGTCGGAGCACCAGCAGATCTGATGGTGTTTGACCCCACGGAAGAATGGACAGTTGACCCCGAAAAGCTGCACGGAAAATCCAAAAATACACCATTCAAAGGTCTGACGTTGACTTCAAAAGTCAAACTGACGGTTTGCGGCGGAAAAATTGTCTATAACGAATTATCATAACGGAGGTATAAAAATGTCATTTGACAGACTGATTAAAGGAATCATCAAAACACAAAACCCGACGGTTGCGGGACTTGACCCGAAACTGGACTTTCTTCCCGACTATATCAAGGAAGAAGCATTTGCAAAGTACGGCAAAAATCTGGAGGGCGCGGCAGAGGCTCTGTTTGAATTCAACAAAGGATTGATCGACGCGCTTTATGACATCGTTCCTGCCGTGAAGCCGCAGGCAGCCTATTATGAGATGTACGGCTGGTATGGTGTGCGCACACTTCAAAAGACCATTGAATATGCCAAAAGCAAGGGTATGTTTGTGATAACGGACGGTAAGCGCAACGATATAGGCACCACAATGCAGGCTTATGCCAATGCCCATCTCGGTACGACCGAGGTAGAGGGCGAACGCTTTGAAGCATTCGGCAGTGACGCACTGACAGTCAACGGTTATCTCGGTACGGACGGCGTAAAACCTGTTGTTGACGTTTGCAAAGAGAATGACAAGGGTTTGTTTATTCTTATCAAGACTTCCAATCCGTCATCCGGTGAGCTTCAGGACAGAATACTGGATGATAACCTGACCATTTATCGTACAATGGGCGATATGTGTGAAAAATGGGGCGAGGAACTCAAAGGCGAATCGCTTTATTCGGGAGTCGGCGCTGTTGTGGGTGCTACTTACCCTGAACAGCTCGGTGAACTTCGCAAGGCGCTTCCGCATACCTTTTTCTTAGTGCCGGGCTACGGCGCACAGGGCGGCGGTGCCAAGGATGTTGCCCCTGCCTTTGATGAAAACGGTCTGGGTGCCATCATCAATTCTTCCAGAGGAATTATGTGTGCGTGGAAAAAAGAGGAAGGATTGAACCCGAAAGAATACGCACAGGCGGCAAGACGTGAGGCGATCCGTATGAGAGATGAGATCGTGTCTTATATAGGGGAAATCAAAGGATAAATTCAATTGATCAAAGAGCGTGAAACTTTCGGGTTTTGCGCTTTTATTTTTTGTAGAGAATCATCCATCATAATGATTTATGAATACATTGTAAATTTATGATAATATTTATTGACTTGATTTACATTTTTAAATAAATTTGACATAATCAATGTATAAGTTGACAGATACAAAGCAGTATCTGTGGAAAGGGAGAAATGATTATGAAAAAAAAACAGACACTCAGAAAGATCATTGCTGCTTCTATGGCTTTGGCAATCGTTGCAGGCTCAACAACCGGGATCGCTGCTTCGGCAGCACCCGTGACGGTTTCCGATTTGACAATGGGGGCAGAACAGTAGGTGTCGTAGGTTCTATTACAGGTTGGGGCACGGAGCCTGATATTCAGCTGACCGATGAGGACAATGACGGCATTTATACCGTTCTCTTGGAAGATTATGAAGTGGGCGACTATGAGTTTAGGATTCGTCTTGACAACGATTGGACAGATAATTGGGGACAGGGAAGCTATGCCGATAATTGGACGACCTATCAATCATCTGAAACGATTCCTATTTGTATCGATGACGAGTATGACTATATTATCTGTTTTGATACCACCAATGAGGACTATACCAAATGGGACGCTTTTACAGTGGCAGTCGAAAAAAGACAGCAGGATTTTACGCTTGACGGAAAAAGTGTCGGTATTATCAGTGATTTTACCAACTGGGGTGATGAGCCTGATATTCAGATGACCGACGAGGACGGTGACGGAATCTATCAGGCTGTGTTGGATTATGAATATATCCCGTTTGATTATAATGTCCGTTTGGACAACGAATGGGAGTATTACTGGGGTGAATCTCTTTTCGGTCTGACGAGCGGTTCGGATAACGGCTATATGCACGGCGAACTGGTGCAAGGTTATCGGTATGTCGTATCTTTTGACACTCGAAATGCCGACTACAGAAAGTGGACGATCACAGGAGAGCTGGTTGAAAAGGAATCAAGCGAATATGAATACCGGATCAATGATGACCGGACAGTGACCATTACAAAGTATAACGGAACAGAAAAAAATCTTGTGATTCCCGATACCATCGACGGCTATCCGGTTTATGCGATAGGCGAAGGCGCTTTTCAGGAGAATCAGACTCTGAAAACCGTTGTTGTACCCGAGGGTGTCGAGGACATCCAAAACGAAGCGTTTGTTTACTGTACTGCTCTTGAAAAAGTCGTGCTTCCGAATACAGTGGGAAATATCGGCATTGCTGCATTTGCTTACTGCGAAAGCTTGCAGGAATTCAATATTCCCGTGGATGTATGGTATCTTCCCGAAAAGGCATTTACCGGCTGTACTTCTTTGACAAAAGTAGAGATCCCCGATAATGTGTATGAGATAGGCGCCTATGCATTTTACGGCTGTACATCGCTGGAAACGGTGATTTTCCCGAAAGATATGCTGATGATAGGCGACAATGCTTTTGCTTATTGTGATAAGATCAAGAGCCTCCAACTTCCGGAAATGGAAAATCTTGGTTTTTATGCATTCAGCTACTGCACCGGTCTTGAGAGCGTCACCATTCCGGACGGTATTTTCATTATCAGTGAGGGTGCCTTTTTTGGCTGTACCTCTTTTGAAAGTGTCACGATCCCCGAAAATGTACAGTATGTGGAAGACGATGCTTTTACAAACTGTACCGCGATGAAGTATCTCATTGCACAAGGTGAATGGACTTACTTTGGAGAGTATGCGTTCGGATTTACTTCCGAAACGGTGAATAACGCACCGTATCACACGCCTGTTGACGGATTCGGCGTATATTGTCATATTTCCGATGACTGTAATGCCTATGCGTATGCGCTGAATGTCAATACCGACTATGACGAACAATTCAAGATCTGTCCGTTCCTTGAAAATACCTCCGATGTATCGGAAAAAACGGTTGCAAAGGGCGAAAATATCGTTGTCAATGCGTCTGCACAGGGCGGCAGCGGCGGCTATACCTA
>CADCRH010000060.1 GCA_902803805.1 uncultured Ruminococcus sp. | reverse complement strand
TCGTGTACAGTCACGATGGCACTATCAGAAACGATCTCGTTGCTGACTCCCAAAGGAAAATCCGCTGTCAGCGTTCCTTTTTCCAGTTCATACAAAAATCCGTGCAGCGATACAACACACTTTTCGCAGCCAAACGGAAAGATAGAAAACATCAGGCCGTTTTGGTGATCGATCTTGGTTTGGCTCTCTGTTATCAATATTTCACGCTCTGCACCGACCAGCCTTGCAGTACAGCCGCAGCGGCTGAGATACAAAAGCGTACAGAGATTCGCATAGGTATGATCTTCCCTGCCGCCGAGCATACCGAAAAGCGTAAAATGATGATAGCCGCGTTTGATACACTCTTTCACACAATACATTGTATCTGTATCGTCTTTCATTTTCGGCAGCTTTATGATTTCTCCCTGAAAATCTTTCGGAAACGGTGAGGAATCAAAATCTCCGATGATCATATCGGGGATGAGCCCGATTTTCTCCGTAAATATCCTTCCGCCATCGGCACAGACCACAAAATCATTTTTACCAATGTTTTTTTGAATTGTTTCAGTATCCGTTTCGGGAGAGGAACCAATAATGATACAGCGCTTCATCAATCAATTCTCCTTTTGCAAATCGGGGCAATATCGAATTTTTTACGATACTGCCCCGATTCATTTTTTCGTTCTGTTTTTGAAAGTTTATTTCTGCCAGTCAGGTATGTTCTTTACTTCGTCGTAAATGGCTTTGTAGTTGTTATGACGTGATACGGGAATGCTTCCCTCCTCAACGGCTCTGATGACCGCACAGCCTTTCTCGCAGGTATGAGAACAGCCTGTAAAACGACACTGAGGAATATATTCCTCAAATTCGGGGAAACAGTACTCCAATTCATCCTTGCGTATCACTTCGTAACGCTCAATATCCACCGTTGAAAATCCCGGTGTATCGGCAACATATCCTCCGCCGACCTTATACAGCTCACTGTGTCGGGTGGTATGTCTTCCCCGTCCGAGTTTGCGGCTGATCTCGCCTGTTTCTATCGAAAGCTGCGGAAATATCGAATTGAGAAGCGAGGATTTGCCTACGCCCGTATTTCCTGTGAAAGCGGAAATGTGATCTTTGATCAGCGACATTATTTCGTCACTGCCCTCAGCGGTTTTGATACTGTATGCCAAAGAGCGTATGCCTGCCTTTCGATAGGCTTCTACCAATTCGGAACAGTCAGCAAGGTCACTTTTGGTAAATATCACGATCGGTTCTATTTTCTTACTGACTGCTACCGCCGATATTTTATCGATAATCAGTGTACTGGGTGACGGCTGTGCCACAGAAGCGACAATAAACAGCCGGTCGAGATTGGCAAGGGGCGGACGTATCAGATAATTCTTTCTGGGAAGTATCGTTTCCAACGATGCATAACCGTCATCGGGTACGGTGATTTCCACTTTATCCCCCACAGAAGGGCTGATCCCCTTGCGTCGGAACGCACCTCTTGCTTTACATTCATATAGCGTATCAGCGGCTTCAACATAATAGAAGCCGCTGATTGCCTTAACAATTAAACCTGTTAATTTTTCCATTTTTTCACCATAACGAAAGATCATTCTTCTTCCGGCTCTTCGGGCTCTTCGGGTTCGTCCGGCTCGTCCGGCTCATCAGGTTCTTCCGGTTCATCGGATTCGCCATCCGACGGCTCATCGCTCGGTTCCTCCGATGGTTCTTCGCTCGGTTCCTCCGATGGTTCTTCGCTCGGCTCCTCTGACGGTTCCTCGCTTTCTTCGCCCTCTTTGATCTTATAATCGGTATTGATATAAGTTCTTGATATGGTCTGATTCTTGAAGTCAAATACCAAAGTTTCGTACTTCACACCGTCAATCATTACAATAACTGTCTTTTGGTTGTTGACCGCACCCTTCGGGTCAAGTTCTACGATCTTGCTGAAACCATTGTACGGAACACCTCTTGACTCGTCAACTTTCTGACCGTCAACATAAATGGTAACTGTAATTTCTGCGTGTTCGTTCTCGGGGAGATCAATTTTCTGTTTCAGGGGTTTCACAATCTTACTGCCGTCGCTGACACGAATGGTGATCGGATAACCTTTTGTAACAATATTGCCGGCAAGCGGGTCTGTACCGATAACAACACCTGCTTCTTTATTGCTTGCTACCGTTGCCTTTTGTGTGGTAAAGCCCTGTGCTTCCAGTTCTGCCTGTGCCTGCTCGTAGGAATCGCCTACAACATCGGGAATCGTTACCTGTTCGGTAACAGGACCGTCACTGACAATCAGTGTAATCGTTGTACCGACTTCCTGATTGGTTCCCTCCTGCGGAGAACACTCAATGACTGTGCCCTTTGCAACGGTGGTACTGGTAACACGCTGAACATCATAGTTAAAGTATTTTGCCTGAAGCTTTTCAATCGCCTCCTGCTCTGTGTAATTCTTTAACTTCGGAACCTCTGTGGTTGTTTCCGTACTGTTGATCGTAAGCTTAATGGTCGCGTTTTCCTTTATCTGTTTGGAGCCTGCCGCCGGATCCTGTGAAAGCACCATATTAACAGGCTGGCTGTCATCGTATTTCGCATTGATCTCAAAATTAAACTTATATGTTTTGTTCTTTTTGATCTCGTCGTATTTCTGACCGACAAAATCGGGAACAGCGACGCTTGCCACTTCATTGGAGCTCATTGCGCTCTGCACGATTGTGGTAACAAACAGGATAAGTGCAGCAATTACCATCACGGCTACAGTAATGGTCAGCCATTTTACGATCGTCTTGGAACGTCCCGAAGAAAGAACCTCTTCATCGGAAACATATTCTTCCTCATAAACCGGTTCGGGAGCAGCCGACGGAACTTTATTGATGGACTCCACAAACTTTGTCGGTGTTTCATCCACAAAATAGTTATAGCTGAATTTGACTGCCGGATTGTGTCTGAAAATTTCGATTGCGTCAAGCATTTCATCTGTTGAAGCATATCTTTGCTTCGGATCCTTGCGCATCGCTTTCAGCGTGATCTCCTCCAGACCTTCGGGAACCTTGTCGTTGATCTCACGAAGCGGCTTAGGATCGTTTTGCAGCTGCATTATGGCAACCGATACGGCACTTTCTGCTTCAAATGGAAGGGTACCTGTCAGCATTTCATAAAGCATAACGCCAACAGAATAAATATCCGATTTTCCGTCTGTCACATCTCCTCTTGCCTGTTCGGGAGCAATATAGTGGACAGAGCCGATCGCTTTGCCCGTCATTGTACGCTGTTCGGTATTAGAGAAACGTGCAATGCCGAAGTCCGTTACCTTAATGGTGCCGTCCTGCAACAGCATTATATTCTGAGGCTTGACATCCCTGTGTACAATTCCCTTGCTGTGGGCGTGTTTGAGTGCCTGCAAGATCTGTACGGTAAAGTGAACGGCTTCTTTCCACGGAATTTCGTGCTGATGGTTGATATATTCTTTCAGCGTAATTCCATCAATATATTCCATTACGATATATTGGATCCTGTCACCGAAGCTTACATCATAGACTTTCACGATATTCGGATGTGACAAAACGGCTATCGCCTTTGATTCGTTTTTGAAGCGTCTGATAAACTCCTCGTTTCCGAGAAACTCGTCTTTCAGGATCTTGATCGCTACGGTCTTGTCGTCGATCGTGTCGTGTGCCTTATACACCATTGCCATACCGCCGACACCAATAAGCTCTTGTATTTCATACCTTCCGTCAAGTCGCTTCCCTGTGTATTTGTCCATTAATCAATTTCTCCTTTCAATCCTCACCGCTCGCAATAACGGCAACCGTAATATTATCGCTGCCGCCGAGTTCCTTTGCCGCTTCTATCAATTTATCCGTCAGTTCCTCTCCGCTTCCTGCCTGAATAAAGGCAAGCAGGCGTTCGGGAGTGATATAATTTGATAATCCGTCCGTACAAATCAACAGTACCGAGCTTTCGCCAAAATCGACGGTGTTGTAATCCGTCAGCAGTTCGGGTGCAATGCCGAGCGCTCTTGTGATAAGATTGCGGTTCGGGTGGACCCGTGCCTCTTCGGGATCAATTCTCCCCAGATCAACAAGCTCCTGTACGATCGAATGGTCTTTGGTGATCTGACGAACCGTGCTGCCATCGTAAAAATAGGCACGACTGTCACCTGCGTGAAGAATATGAGCCTTGCCGTTCTTCACAATGGCGCAAACGACTGTTGTTCCCATTCCAGACAATGATTCGTCATTTTGTGCGGCTTCATACACGGCTTCATTTGCCGACGCCACGGCTCCCCCCATCAGAGCGAACAACTGCTCTCCGTCCATATCGCTGATATAGCCTTCGGACAGCTTTTGAACAATGGTTTCGACAGCAAGACTGCTTGCCGTGCTTCCGCCGTTGGCACCGCCCATTCCGTCGCATACGACCGCCCACGCTGCTCCGTCGGGAAAAATCCCTGTTTGGCAGTCATCCTGATTGGTGCTGCGAACCAGACCTATATCGCTTTTGGCATATACCCTCATTTACTTTCATCCCCCTTTGCGGCATTTTTCCGGCTCACCGAACGTTTGAGCTGACCGCACGAAGCGTTGATGTCACTTCCGAGCGTTCGCCTTACCGTTGCCGTAATTCCGCTTTTTTCAAGAATTGAAATAAAGCTTTGCATTCTCTCCCTTTTGCTTTTCTGATAGCCTGTACCACCAACCTCATTCACGGGTATCAGATTAACGTGACACAACATCCCTTTCAGCTTTGAGGCAAGCTCACGGGCTGCGGCATCACTGTCATTAACACCGTCTATCATCGCATATTCAAAAGATATGCGGCGATTTGTCTGCTTGATATAATAGCGGCAGGCTTTCAGAAGCTCATCTATATCATATCGTCTGTTCACGGGCATTGTACGGCTGCGAATCTGATTATTCGGTGCGTGAAGCGACACCGACAGCGTCAACTGGAACTTCTTGTCCGCAAGCTCGTAAATTTTCGGAACAAGACCGCACGTTGACAGCGAAATATGACGCATACCGATATTCATACCGTGCTCACTGCTGACAAGGTGCAGAAAACGCACCACATTGTCAAAATTATCGAGCGGCTCGCCCATTCCCATCAGAACGATGTTGGAAATTCGTATCTGATTATCCTCCTGCTCTGCCTGAAGCTGAGCAATCATTTCCGATGCGGTAAGATTTCTGGAAAATCCGCTTTTGCCTGTGGCACAAAACGTACATCCCATTCTACAGCCGACCTGTGTAGAGATACAACTGGTATATCCGTGGTGATATTTCATCAAAACGGACTCCACCGCTTCACCGTCCCTGAACGAAAAAAGATATTTCTTTGTATCATCATAATCCGAAACCAATTTTTTTTCAATAGCTGCGGAAGATATATAGTACTTCTCCATAAGTTTTTGTCGGAGCGATTTTGAAATATTGGTCATTTCATCAAAGGATTTGACACCCGAATGAAGCCATTGATACACTTGTGACGCACGATAAGAAGGCTCCCCCATTTCCGAAAAAGCTTCTTTCAATTCCTGTTCATACATTGATTTTATATCTTCGGGCATATCAAATCACTTCTTTCTGAAAATACTGATAAAAAATCCGTCTGTATTGCCGTTATTGCTATGGGGAAAAAGTGTGAGTTCATTTTCACGTTCATCAATTCCGCGGCTGACACCTTGCGGCAGACGAATTGGATATTCCTCAAAATCACCGTGCTTCAAAAGAAATCTTCTTGCTGTGCCGCTGTTCTCCTGCGGATTCAGTGTACAGGTAGAATAAACCAGAAGTCCTCCGCTTTTGACAAAGCGTGAACAATTGCAAAGGATAAGGTACTGCAAATCAGGCAGTGTGTCAAGCCCCATATCGCTTTTATACCTGAGTTCGGGTTTTCTTCTGATGATTCCCAGTCCCGAACACGGCACATCACACAAAACTCTGTCAGCCATCGGAAATTCATTATATTTTGCCGAATCACAGGCAACCGTTTTAATAATATCAATTCCCAGACGTTCCGCACCGCTTTTGACAAGCCTTAATCGTGATTCATACAAATCACACGAAATCAGCGTCCCGTCATTCTTCATCAACTGTGCCAGTGTAAAACTTTTTCCGCCCGGTGCGGAACAAACATCCAACACTGTATCTCCCTTTTCGGGGGAAAGCAGTTGACAGCAAATCTGTGATGAGGCGTCCTGTATATGAAACAATCCCTGTTTGTACTGCGGCAGTGTTTCCACCGCCCCCGTATCTTCAAGAAGCAGACAATCCGAAAGAATTTCCGATTTTTCCGCCTTAATGCCGCTTTCCTCAAAGGACTTTTGCAGTTCGCCGATATTAGTCTTAATCGTGTTTATCCTCGCACAAAGCGGCGGTCTGCCTTCCAGTGCGCTCAGTATTCCTACCGTCATTTCATCCCCATAGCTTTGCCGCCATAATTTGATTATCGGCTCGGGACAGGAGTATTTAATCGACCAATATTTATTTTTGCCTTTTTGAATCTTTGGCAGAACCGGCTCTTTCAGCTTTGCCGCAGAACGTAAAACACCGTTGACAAATCCCGAAGCGCTGACACATTCGTTTGCTTTGCAAAGCTTTACACTTTCATCAACGGCGGCAGCACTGTGTACACTCTCCGTAAAGAAAAGCTGATATAAGCCCATACGAAGGATCCCCAACACGGCAATGTCCAACTTGTTCAACGGCTTGTCACAAAGTCTTGAAAGATTATAGTCAAGCAGTTGTTTCTTTTCGATCACTCCGTAAAAAAGTTTGGTAGCAAAAGCCTTATCCCGTGAAGAAATATCATTTTCCGAAAGAACCCCGTCAAGCGTAATATTGGAATACGACGCGTCACGTTCCACACGTATCAGGGCATTCAATGCCGCTTGTCTTGCTGATATTGACATCTTGATGCTCCTTATGAAAATTTAAGCTCACTCGGCTTTGCACCGTGCAGACCGTTGACAAATGCCTGTGCATTCATTTTCTTTTTGCCCTCCGGCTGAATCTCGATGATCTCCAATGCTCCCTCTCCGCAGGCAACCACCAACGGATTGATTGACAAAACCTGTCCCGATTCGCCTTTTCCCTCCGTAATCAGTGTGCGGTGGATCTTGACTCTTTTCCCGTTCAGCACCGCTGACGCACTCGGCCAGGAATTCAGTCCTCTGACCTGATTATGTATCTCCTGTGCGGATTTTGAAAAGTCAATTTTTGACATTTCCTTTGTCAGCATTTTGGCATAGGATGACCGGCTGTCGTCTTGTTTTTCACGCCTCAGACTGCCGTTTTCTGCTGAATGAATCACCTTAATGATCAGTTCCGCTCCCAGTGCCGACAACCTGTCGTGCAGCTCGTCTGCTGTTTCATTTTCTCCTATTTCCAGTTCCGCTTTCATCAGCATATCGCCCGTGTCAAGTCCTATGTCCATATACATCGCCGTAACACCCGTTTTTTCTTTTCCGTCAAGTACTGCCTGCTGAATCGGTGCCGCACCTCTGTATTCGGGAAGCAATGAAGCGTGAACATTGATACAGCCGTATTTCGGATAATCCAAAATTTCTTTCGGAAGTATTTTTCCGTAAGCGACAACTATGATCATATCGGGTGCAAGCTGTGATATAATTCTGAACGCTTCACCGTCCTTCAATGTTGTCGGCTGATATACCTCAATGCCGTTTTCTGCCGCACAAACTTTCACGGGCGGCGGTGTCAGCGTATAGCCCCTGCCCTTTGGCTTGTCCGGCTGTGTAAAAACGCCGACAACCTCCGTTCCGTCATTGATCATCGACTGAAGACACGGAACGGCAAAATCAGGGGTACCCATAAATACTGCTCTCATATTACTTCATTCCTTTCCGGATACAAAATCAATCAAAAATATAAAACAGCCGCATAAAATCCCACCGTGCGAAACGGTGGAAATTTATTCCGGCATATTTTTAATCAAGTTCATTCGGGTCGATCTTGCGTATTACGTGTTCTTTAAAAAGAATTCCGTCAAGATGGTCGTTTTCGTGGCAAATCGCCTTTGCAAGAAGTCCCTCGGCATTGACCGTAAACTGGTCGCCGTAGCGGTTCTGTGCAACAGCCGTCACATACATCGGACGCTTTGTGATACCGTATTCTCCGGGACACGAAAGGCAGCCTTCACTTGTTTCCTGTGTACCCTTTGTTTTGATAATTTTCGGGTTAATAAATTCCAATTTTCCTTCCCCTATATCGATCACAAAAATACGTCTTAAAATACCAACTTGGGGAGCTGCGATACCTACACCGTTGCCCTGAACCATTGTTTCGTACATATCGTCAAGCAGTACTGCCAGACGGTCATCAAATTTTTCAACAGGACGGCAAACCTTTGTTAAAATCGGGTCGCCCTCCTTTACAATATTTCTGATTGCCAAAGCTTTTACCTCCAAAAAATAAATAAAAAACAGAAAATAAAGAAGAACAAAGAAGAATATTTTCCATTCTTTTCCCCTTGGTTCCCCGTAGGGTAATTATGAATTATGCATTATGAATTATGAATTAAATAATGTTGTCAGGGTCGATGTCGGAATAGGCGGTCACGGTACTGAATTGCCGCTGTTTGCCGAATTCGGAAAGAAGTCTTGCCATCAGCTCCCGAAATCGGACAGTGTTTTTGAATTTGATGATGATACGGAAACGATATTTTCCGTTCAGCTTCGTGATCAGTGCAGGTGACGGGCCTATGACACGCATCGGCAACTCACTGTATTCGCTGCCTGCCAGTTCGGACAGTCTTTCGGCAAAATATTGTGCCGCTTCCCTCGTTTTTTCTCTGTCAATGCCGACAAACGCAGTCACGCATATATCCGCAAACGGCGGATACAGCATTGAACGGCGAAGAAGTATTTCGCTTTTATAAAATTCATTGTAGTCCTGCGCCGCCGCCAACTCTATGATGGGATTTTCCGGTTCAAACGTTTGTATAATTGCCCGTCCTTCCAGTCCTCCGCGTCCCGAACGTCCGACAACCTGCGTCAAAAGCGAAAACGTCCGCTCATAGCTTCTGTAATCATCACTGTGCATCATCATATCCGCAGACAAGACCCCGACAAGCGTTACATTCGGAAAGTCCAGTCCTTTTGCGACCATCTGCGTTCCGAGCATTATATCATACTCACCATCACGAAAGGCTTTCAGCTTTTTTTCATAGGCATAACGCTGCATTGTAGAGTCCGTATCAAGACGAAGAATCCGCGCTGACGGAAATATTTCATATAATTCCTGTTCTGCTTTCTGCGTACCTGCCCCCGAATATCGGAGCTTTGGTGAATGACAGCTCGGACATTCACTTGGCGCAGGAATCGAGTAACCGCAGTAATGGCACATCAGGCGATTGTTCGCACTGTGAAACGTCAGCGAAATGGAGCAGTTCGGACACGAGATGACCTCTCTGCACGATCGGCACGAAACAAACGTATTGTGTCCGCGGCGATTGAGAAGAATGATCGACTGATGACCATTTTCCAAGCTATCTTCAATCGCCTCTAACAGAACAGAACTGTAATTGGAACTGTTGCCCTGCTGTCTGTCCAAATTCATATCAACCGTGATGACGTGCGGCAGCTTCGCCGTTCCGTATCGTGAACTTAATGTTTCAATCGAATATCGCCCTTGTTCAGCATTGTAAAAACTTTCAACGGATGGCGTTGCGGACGAAAGCAACAGCAGACAGTGATTGGAAACACACCTCAGCTTTGCAAGATCACGGGCGTGAAATCGGGGCGATGACGAAGATTTATAGGTATATTCCTGTTCCTCGTCCATTACGATCAGACCGATATTTTCCAACGGTGCAAAAATTGCCGAACGTGTACCGACAGCAATATTCGCTTCTCCGTTTTTGACACGCTTCCATTCTTCCAGT
The DNA here is from genome assembly GCA_902803805.1 of uncultured Ruminococcus sp. Lineage (GTDB taxonomy): Bacteria > Bacillota > Clostridia > Oscillospirales > Acutalibacteraceae > UBA1213. The sequence continues at coordinate 35,417 of CADCRH010000060.1, read as the reverse complement.
CTTTTCGACAAGGATAAACCGCTGTGAAAAACTGCTACACGATTACCGTAACGGGCATTGAATTTCGACAAGAGCTGAGGGGTCAGTGCGATTTCGGGAACCATACAAATAACACCCTTATTATCAAGGCTGGCACGGTCGATCAGCTTCATAAATACCGATGTTTTGCCGCTGCCCGTGACACCGTAAAGAAGCGATACGGACGGTTTACCGCTTTCATATTTTTGAATCAGCGAATCATATGCCTTTTTCTGCTGCACGGTTAATGTCAGATCACCCGAAATTTCGGGAATTGCTTCGGCTCTTTGCGGCTTCGGCGGTTCTTCGTCATAATAAGAACAGATCCCCTTTTTAACAAGGTTATCCACAACAGCCGCCGAAAAGCCCGTAAAATAACAAATTTCCTTTCGGGAAACATCCCCTGCCGCACGAAGGACATTGATGACCTCCGTTTGGTTCGGTGTATATTTTCTGTCGGGCTCGTCATTTTCAAGATGAACCATTTTGACGGTCACATCCTGAAGCCGCTTTTTCACCGCTTCGGTACGGACAAGAAGATTCTTTTTTGTCATTTTTGAAAGAATCTCATCATTGGCAAGATCGAGCGTTTTGATCAGTCTGTCCTGACGAACAGGAACTTTTCTTGCACGAAGATAAGCGATAATTTGCGTTTCCGTATCGGAAAGTGTGTTTTCCGTTTCCTTGTCACAGTTCGCTACCGTATAATCATATGTCACTTTCAGAGAAAGTCCCGTCGGAAGCATTGCTGAACAAGCGTCAAACAATGTACAATAACATCTTTCTTTCATTGCTTCGGCAAGCTTTAACAGCTCCTCCGACATCACAGGCTCTTTATCCAGCAGCTCGGTGATACTTTTTAATCCCGTTTGATCGCTGACTGTATGAAGTGTCATTATCATTCCCTGACGAAGCGAACCGCGTCCAAAGCTTACCATTACACGGCAGCCCGGCTTCGCATACTTTTTCATCTTATCGGGAACAATATAATCATACTGCTTGTCAAAATGAAAAGCGGTATTTTCAACGGCTACACCTGCCGCAAGAAACAACTCAGTCATCTATATCCGGTTCCAGTATCGCATATTGGTGATCCTGAAATTCATCAACGGCAACCAGTACGGGCTTATCATAAACCTTGCCTGTGTCGTTCTGCATATCATCGGTGATTTGTCTTGCCCTCTTTGCAACAGCGATTGCAAGAGCATACTTACTTACCTTTCCTGCAAAAATATCATCGACAGATGGTCTTGTATAATGTTCGTATTTCATCATAAAAAGCTCCTTTACAAAATCATTTTAAAATTGTATTAATATCAAAGCTCTTTGCTTTGAGCTTTTCGGCATTCAGGATTGACTTTACATCATAAACACATTCCTCAATAGGACCATTTACAACGATATAGTCATAGTTTTCAGCAAGCCGAATTTCCTCTCTGGCACGAGCAAGACGGTTCAAGATAGATTCCTCGGAATCGGTCGCACGCTTGCGGAGTCTGTGTTCCAGCACTTCCAGTGACGGCGGCATAATAAATATGCTGATACAGTCGGGGTTCTGCTTTTTGATTTTCTCGCAGCCCTGTACCTCAATTTCCAGGATCACATCTTTGCCCTGCTCCATCCATTCAACTGCCTGTTTTTTGGGTGAACCGTAGCAATTGCCGCAGTACTGTGCATATTCCAGAAAGCCGTCATTTTCAATCATTTCCTGAAACTGTTCACGGCTCAGAAAGTGATATTCCACTCCATCCTTTTCCTGTCCTCTCGGCGAACGAGTCGTTGCGGAAATGGAAACTTCCACATTTTCGTTCTTGACAAGCTCGGTTACAATGGTTCCCTTGCCTGCTCCGGCAGGGCCTGATATAACCACCAAAAGCCCTTTATCCTTCATTTGTGCTTTCCCCCTCGTTATTGTCTGTATCATTAACGCGGTGCGCGACCGTTTCGGGCATCACTGCCGACAAAACAACGTGGTCGCTGTCGGTAATAATGACCGCCTTTGTTTTCCGTCCGCACGATGCGTCGATCAACATTCCGTTATCCCTTGCATTCTGCACCATTCTTTTCACCGGTGCGGCTTCGGGGCTTACCACGGCAATAATTCTCGATGACGAGATCATATTGCCGTAACCTATATTTATTAACTGCATACGCACCTCTTTTAATTCATAATTCACAATTCATAATTCATAATTGACCCTGCGGGCTAACAAAACATTTTTGTTTTATGTTATGCGATCTGATTAAAACAGTGAATTCTGACACATCATCTGATTACTCGATGTTTTGAATTTGTTCGCGAATTTTTTCGATTTCGGATTTGATGTCCACTACTTTATGGGCAAGGTCGGCATCACATACCTTTGAACCGATCGTATTGGCTTCACGGTTCATTTCCTGCACAATAAAGTCCAGTTTTCGTCCAATAGGCTCACTTTGAGAAATCATTGTTTCCAACTGGGAAATGTGGCTTCTCAGGCGGACTGTTTCCTCGGCAACAGCAGTTTTGTCGGCAAAAATAGCCGCTTCGGTCAGAATTCTCTGACTGTCGATCGTTGTATCAGCAAGGATCTCTTTGATTCTGTCATACAGCTTTGTTCGATATTCTTCAACGGTTTTTGGAGAGCGTTCCTCCACATATGACACGATCGAAAGAATCTCGCCGCTGTGTGCAAGAACGTCATTTTTCAGCTTTTCGCCTTCTCGCTCACGCATTGCAACAAAGTCCTTTATTGCTTCGGCTCCTGCCTGTCTGACGATCGCTATCAAACGTTCTTCGTTTTCGGGTGCTTTCCTTATGGTAAAGATATCGGAATAGCGTGAAATCGTTGATACCGATATATCATCCTTTAACCCGTAAGTACTGCAAAGCTCTTTCATTGCCGCAACATAGCCTGCCGCCAAAGAATGGTTGATCTTGACGTCCGACGCAACATTTTCATCTGCATCAATGGAAACGAATACATCCACTTTGCCTCTTGTCACCGACTTTGAAACCAATTCTTTGACGGTTTCTTCCAGAAATCCCAGTCCTTTCGGCAGTCTGCATTGAAGCTCAAAAAATCTATGATTAACGGACTTGATCTCAAACACGGTATTCCTTCCGTCAACCACTCCTTCAAATCTTCCGTAGCCCGTCATACTTTTTATCATTGTTATCATCTCGTTTCAGGTAAATTTGGCAGTACACGAAATATTATCAACAATATATTCTACCAGTTTTAATGGTATCTTGTCAACCGAAACACACAATTGTGACAGAATATTTTTGAATCATTTCCCAATCATATTTTTACCGCTTTCTATGGATTGTGAAACATAAATTATTGTCCGCAAAAAACGTTAAAAATATTATCGGAACGGAGGTGAATTTTTAAATGGAGTCACTTGTCAAATCCACAGCAAAAATTTTAGCGTTTTTTTCGGCGGCTCTGCTGATCATTTGTTCGGCGGCGGCTCGTTTCACCCCGTCGGAGCTGACAATCAACGACAGAAACAACCAAATTCTCGACACATCTGCCGCATTATCGGTTCGCTATGATTCGGAAGAGATTCCGGCAGACAGCATCAATGCAAAATCAAAAGCCGAAATAATGCTTTTTGGTGCCGTTCCCATCAAAGAAGTTAATGTTCATTTTGACGAACACAAAAGCGTTGTTCTCGGCGGCAATCCTTTCGGAATCAGAATCTACACCGATGGTCTTGTTGTTTCTCAGACAACGTCTGTTCAGACCGATGACGGCGAAAAAAATCCTGCGGCAGAGGCAGGAATTTCCTGCGGCGATATTATCCTTTCGGTCAACGGCAAGCCGCTTCAAACCAATGAACAGCTTCTCTCCTGTGTGGAAGCCAGCAGCGGCAAAAGTATCAAAATAGAAGCAAAGCATAATAACGAAAATTATACAGCGCAAATCATTCCCGTAAAGGATGTCAACCAAAAAAAATACAGGATCGGTCTGATGGTTCGCGACAGTTGTGCAGGAATCGGAACAATGACATTTTACGATACGGAAACCGACAGTTTCGGCGGACTGGGACACGGCATATGCGACGGTGAAAGCGGAAGCTTAATGCCGCTCGACCACGGTGATATTGTCAATGCTGCCATTTCCTCTGTCAGAAAGGGAACGTGCGGTTCTCCCGGCTCTTTGTGCGGTTTCTTTACGGAAAGTACCTCTTTCGGTACACTCGGTTCCAACTGTGACTATGGCGTTTACGGCATTATGAACGATTCATTAAAAAATGTTTCGGAAAACCAAAAAATCCCCGTTGCCTTCCGGCAGGAAGTCAAAAAAGGCAAAGCGCAGATCCTCTCTACCATTGAGGGTACCGTCCCAAAATATTATGATATTGAGATCGAAGAAGTCAGCTACAACAATATCAATACCTGCAAAAATATGGTCGTTAAAGTGACGGACAAAGAACTTCTGGAAAAAACAGGCGGTATTGTCCAAGGAATGAGCGGCAGTCCGATCATACAAAACGGTATGCTGATCGGTGCTGTCACTCACGTTTTTGTCAACGACCCGACACGCGGCTATGCACTGTTTGCCGAAACAATGCTTTCACACTGCAACAGCATTATACAAAACCAAAGTTTTGCAGCGTCCTGAATTTGGTAATTTATCCTCAAATTAATTTTTTTAAAATTAACTCTTGCCAAATTTACCAAGTTATGGTAAAATAACATCATCACAAAAAAATTAATGGGGGATTTGTTATGAAAAACAGGTTTAAAATACTAATTGCCGAAGACAGTACGGAATTTGGAGCAAATATGGATGAACTTTTCGCCGCAAACGGCTTTGACGCACGTTTTTGTAACAAGGATGGAAGTAAAGTAATAGAGAATATCAATGAATTTTGTCCCGATGTTGTTCTTATGGATATGTTTATGAGCAACCTTGACGGTGTGGGTGTGATCAGGACGGTCAAAAAGAGTAATGATAGTATAAAGCCCGTATTTGTAATTATTTCAAGCTTTGACAGCACGGTTCTGGAACGGGAAGCATTAAGCGCAGGCGCGGCATATTATGTCATCAAACCGTTTCATACAGCAAATCTGCTGGAAAGGATATCCGACCTGATGACGTGCTGCACTTCCGACAACAACAGTATAGGAGAAGTCTATAATGTTGACCACGAACTGGAGATCACCATAACGGATATTCTTCATCAAATCGGCGTTCCTGCACACATCAAAGGATACCACTATCTTCGTGACTCTATCACAATGGCGGTCAGACAGCCCGAAATTATTAATGCCGTTACCAAAGAACTGTATCCTTCCGTTGCCAAAAAGTACGAAACGACCTCGTCAAGAGTGGAACGTGCCATTCGTCACGCCATAGAAGTAGCGTGGGACAGAGGCGATGTAGATATTCTTAACTCCTATTTCGGCTATACGATCCACAACGGCAGAGGAAAACCGACAAACAGCGAATTCATCGCAATGATTTCCGACAGACTGCGGCTCCACAGCAAACGCAGCGCATAAAAACACTTGCCAATCACTTTTCTCCTATATCCCTGAACAGCCAAAAACAGCAATGAAACAATACTGCGTCATTGCTGTTTTTGGTTTATTTGTATTGGAAAAACTCTGTGTAATTCTGTAAACGTTTTTGATTGATGATTGAATGGATCTTGTAACTGTACAGCTTGTCATTTTTATATATCACATCGATCAAAGTTCCCTCATATTTAAAACCTGCGTTCCAAAGCAGTTTTTCGGCTATCCACACATCTTCGCCTATGTACGGTCTTGCCTCGATTCTGACAATATCGTATTTTTCAAATACTTCATCACAAATCTGCTTTACGGCAGCCGTTCCGATTCCCTGATGACAGAAATCCTCCGTCAGCCATACAAACAATTCTCCACTTTTGGCATACAGACCGCTGCCTATGATCACCTCGATACCACCGACTGCGTGGCCGTCAACAACGATTACACGACAATACTGTTTTTCCTCGCTTTTCAATGTTCTCTGCTCTATAAAATCCCGTGCGTGTGAGGACAAAAACGGATAAGGATAGTTTTCACGCAGACGCTCCACCAGTTCGGGACTTTCCATCGCTATCATCAAATCATCGGAATACTTCATACTCCATTTTTCAAGTTCAAATTTCATCTTTTTACCTCTGTCAGTTGACTTTATTTTTGGGCGTTCCATTCAGATAACATCTGATATTATCCGCAACAATATTGATAAGTCTGTCGATCGTTTCAGCAGGCGACCACGCAATATGCGGCGTTATTGTCAGATTTTTCACTCCAAAAAGAGGACAATCCTCGCTCATCGGCTCCAGCGAAATCGTATCAACAGCTGCTCCGCTGAGCCATTCACTTTCCAATGCGTTTTTTAATGCATATTCGTCAACAATGCCGCCGCGCGCCGTATTGATAAAGAACGCTCCCTTTTTGCATTTTGCAAATGCTTCTTTGTTGAACATTCGGTCAGACTGGTCGTTCAAAGGACAATGCACCGTGACAATATCCGAACGTGACAACAACTCATCAAATCCCACAAATTCAACAGCCGCAGCATTGGAATGTTTTTTCGGCGTTCGTGTGTAAACAATGACATTCATTCCGAAAGCAGCGGCGATTTTCGCGACTGCCGCACCGATACTGCCGAAACCGACAATACCGAGTGTTTTCCCCGATATTTCGTGCATTTCATACACCATCGGAGAGAATACTTCGCTTTTTTTCCAACTACCCTCGGATACAAACCGATCATATTCACTGACCCTGCTGAACCGATTCAGCATTAATGCAAAAGTATGCTGTGCAACGGCGTCTGTTGAATAGCTGCCTGCATTGCAAACGGTAATGCCATGTTCTGCGGCATAGCCGACATCAATATTATTGTAACCGGTCGCGCACAAGCCGATATATTTCAGCTTTTTTGCCTTTGACATTGCTTCGGCAGAAAATATGGTTTTATTGCATAATGCCATATCCGCGTCGGCAATTCTTTCCGGCAGCTCTTTGGGAGATGTCGCATCATACAATACCACCTCTCCGAATTCGTTCAACACCTCAATATCCGCTTTTCCCGAAATGACCGTCTTACTGTCTGTAAACACTATCTTCATCAATGCACTTCTCCAAACTGTTTTATATTTCTATTATACATCAAAAGAACAAAAAAAGTACCAAAAATTTGAATTTATACCGTTATTTCACTTTTTACGGCATTAAATTTCTGTTCGCCAATACCACTGACGTTCATCAGGTCATCAATGCTGTGAAAGCTGCCGTTCTCTGCGCGGTAGTCGATAATACGCTGTGCCAGTGTTTCTCCGATTCCGTCCAGTTCTGTAAGAGTTTCCTTATCGGCTGTGTTAATATTGATCTTATTGGCTTTCTTGGGCTTTTGAGAAACAACAGCAGCGGATGATTCGACAGATATTTCCGGAACCGAATTTTCCGACCTGTCGGCAACAAAAACAACTTCCTGCTCTTTCGGAAAATAAAATGCATTATAGCCGATCAATAATGCCGCGATGATCAAGCCGCAGAATATGACAAATTTAACGGGGTCTTTCCATAAATTCATATTAATACTGATCCGTGATCGGATTCACACCGCTGTCATTTTTGCCAAGGCGGTCGATATATTTGATTGCTTCACCGCAGCCCCTTACCACACAGGTTGATGGGTCGTCAGCGATACGCACTTTCAGATTCGTTGCTCTTTGAATCAAAAGGTCAAGTCCGGCAAGCTGTGAACCGCCGCCCGTCAGAACGATTCCGTCACTGTAAATATCACCCGTCAGTTCGGGAGGGGTTTCCTCCAGAATATCCTGAACCTGCTCTACGATCACCTGTGCAGGTTCGGCAAGAGGTTCCGCCATTTCATCGGCTTCCAGATCGACCCAGCACGGCATACCCGTCACCAGATTCCTGCCCTTGATACGGTGCGTCCCTTTGATGACACCGGGAAGCACACAGCCTATTTTGATTTTCGCTTCTTCGGCAGTGCGCTTGCCGATCAGCATATTATATTTGTTTCGTACATATTTGATAATTTCATCATCCATTGCATTTCCTGCGTGTTTGATCGTGCGTGAAACAGAAATACCACCCAGAGAAATGACCGCCATATCTGTCGTGCCGCCGCCTATATCGACCACAAACGAGCCGTGCGGACTTTCGATGTCGATTCCTGCCCCTATCGCCGCCGCAACGGGGTCTTCTATCAAACACACACGTCTGATACCGGCACCACTGATAGAATTGACAACGGCACGTTTTTCCACTTCGGTAATCTCTCCGGGAACACTGGCAATGGCGCGGGGCATACCGATTTTGGAAGAAACGACACTGTGAAGCAATAAAGAAATCATTTCTTCGGCAAGCTCCAAATCTGATATAACACCGCCGCTCAGAGGATAGATCGCCTCCATTTTCGATGAGGTGCGTCCGAGCATTACATATGCCTGCTGACCCACGGCAACCACACTGTCATTTTCAAGATTGATTGTGATGACAGAGGGCTGGTCTACGACGATTCCCTTGTTCTGTAAAAAAATCCTTGTACGTGAAGTTCCAAGGTCGATTGCAACATCTATTCCCAATAAAAACATCTCCTATATCAACATTTTCTTTCGTCTGCATTATCGCCGACTGTTCCCCGCAGGGTAATTATGAATTATGCATTATGAATTACTTTTGACAGCAATGGCGGCACAGTAGATAGCGGATGCTCCGCCGTCTTTTAAAACGCGGCAGCATTCCGCAAGCGTGTAGCCTGTTGTCATTACGTCATCAATTAAAAGTATCGTTTTTCGCGATACGGAAATTTTATCTTCCAAAGCATACACATTTTTGATATTGACTTTTCTTTCTTCAATAGAAAGTTCGTGCTGCTCACGGTTATTCTTAATTTTCTTTACCAGCCGCTCATACGGTATTTCTAGGATTTTTGCGGCTTTTTCGGCAACAATTTCCGATTGGTTATAGCCTCTTTGACGAAGCCTTTGTTTTGAGAGCGGAACAGCGGTCACAGTATCAAAGTCAATGCCTGCATATTCACTTTTCACTGTATTCGCAAGCGCCTTTGAAAAACTGTCGGCACTGTATTTTTGTCCATAAAATTTGTAGTTGATGATGGCGCTGCGCACTAATGAATCATAAACAAACGGCGAAATACAAATCTCACCTGACGGTATCTTTGCACTTCTCGCAAAATCGGGCAATTCTTTTCCGCACACTTCACATTCGCTCTCACCGAATGCGATGACCTTTTTACAGTACGGACATTTCGGCGGAAAGAACAGCGCAAGAAATCGGTCAAGCATTGTCAGTGTCCCTTTCAAGAAAAAACTGTAAGCCCGAATAACGCAGCGTCTTTTTGTTATTATCCACCATCTTTTTAAGTGTTGCTGCATTTCCGACCATTATCAATGTTTTCTTCGCTCTCGTTACTGCCGTATAAAGAAGGTTTCTGTAGTATAGCTGAGGCGGTCCGTAATACATAGGCATTACAACGGCGTCAAATTCGTTTCCCTGACTTTTATGAACCGTGGTGGCATAAGCAAGTTCCAGATTCAGCATTGCATCTGCATCGTACAGAACGAATTTATCGTCATATCGTATAGTAGCGGTTTTTGCCGCTCTGCTGATGTCAACAATGATTCCTATATCTCCGTTAAAAACACCGGAACCTTCTGTCCCATCGTCCTTTGTCCACAAAAGGTCGTAATTATTTTTTGTCTGCATTACCTTATCACCAAGTCTGAAAGTATATACCGCCATAGGAAGTTCATACTGCTTTCCCTGCGAGGGATTGAGCATATTCTGAAGCTTTTTGTTTAGCTCTGTGACACCCAATTCTCCCTTTCGGCTCGGGCACAGAACCTGTATGGTATCAAATGCGGAATAGCCGTAAGTTACCGGCAGCCGCTTGGTACAAAGGTCAACGATTGTCGAAGCGATTTTTTCTCTGCTTTCGCACGTCATAAAAAAGAAATCACTGTCTGTTCTTTTGATTTCCGGCATTTCACCGTGAACGATTTTATGTGCGTTTGTCACGATAAGACTTTGCATTGACTGGCGAAATATCTCGGTCAGCTGAACAACGGGAATTTTTCCCGACGCGATCAGATCACCCAAAACATTTCCTGCGCCGACAGAGGGCAGTTGGTCACTGTCGCCCACCATAATCAAACGGCAGCCGAGCGGCAATGCTCTCATAACACCCTCAAAAACAGACGCATCAACCATTGAAAGCTCGTCCAAAATCAGCGCATCGCAGTCAAGAAGATTTCTTTCGTTGCGTTTAAAAACAGGATTGTCGTTTCTGTCCCATTCCACTTCAAGCAATCGGTGGATGGTTTTGGCTTCTTTTCCCGTCACCTCGGACATACGCTGTGCCGCTCTGCCGGTCGGTGCGGCAAGTGCCACCTTGATTCCGCACTGTTGATACAGCTCTATGATTGCATTCAATGTTGTTGTTTTTCCCGTACCGGGACCGCCCGTCAAAATGAGCAGTCCTCCCGACAAAGCTTCAATAATTGCCTTACGCTGCAAAGCCGCATAACTGATATGCTGCTTTTTTTCAAACGAATCCAGTGCAAGTTCCACACCCGTAATTCTTTCGGGTGGAAACCGCAAAAGCATTTGCAGCCTTTCTGCGGAATACGTTTCGCTTTTGTACAGTGACGGAAGAAAAATAAAATCTCTTTCATTCAGCTTATCGGATATTAAACTGCCGTCAAGAATCATTTCCTCAAGAACTTCGTCAATGTTTTCTCTCGGCAGTTTCAGATAACCGGACGTGACGGAGCTTAGCCGTTCTTTCGGCAGACAAGTATGCCCGTTTCCTGAATTGTAGGTAATGATATAGGTAATGCCTGCACGTATTCTGCACTTGTCATCACACGGTTTCTCCAGCGCCGCCGCGATCAGGTCGGCTCTCTCGAACGAAACCTCAACATTGCTGCCGCATAAGATATACGGATTGTTTTCTATTTGTTCGATCGCACCTGCACCGTAGCTTTTCCATACCCTTACGGCTTCACGGGTCGATATATGATATTTTTCAAGATAGATCATCACCTCACGCATACCAAAGGCTTTGCGCACCTCCTCGGAAAGTGCTTGTGCCTTTTCGTGAGAGATTCCCTTGATTTCCTCCAGACGTTCGGGGGATTGCTGCATAATTTCAAGTGTATTGTCACCAAACGCTTCCACAAGCCGTTTGGCTGTCGCGCGTCCTATCCCCTTTATTGTTCCCGAAGAAAGATATTTTAAGATACTGACGGAGGTTGACGGCATAAACTGTTCGTAATACTCAAACGCAAACTGTTCCCCGTAGCTTGAATGGGTTTTCCAGTTGCCTATCAGCTTTACTTCATCTCCGATATTGACATCGGACATCATACCAACCGCCGTTGTGTTGATCCCGTCGCAAAGCATTGTAAGGACGGAATAGCCGTTGCTTTCGTTCCGATAGATAATTTCCTCCACCGAACCGCACAACTGTAATAATTCCTTTTCCGACATAATAAGAATCACCTTGTAAAAAAAGTCCTTTCAATATAGTTTACAAGGTTGTCGGCTTTCTGTCAATTGATTTATTGACAATATACAAGATTTTAATGATTATCCTTTTTTTGATTGATTTTGAGAATAAAGAGTAGTATTATATTTTTAGAAATTTCATAGCATAGTGCATAATTATATACTTTTGGCTTTGTACGATTATTACAGAACAGGAGAAAAAGAAAATGGGAGAAAACAGAAAAATCAAAAACAACAGCGAATCAAAACGTGAGCGTGACGGTCACGTTTATTATGTAAGAGGAATCAGAGAGGTTGACGGCGAACCTTATCAGCGTTATGCGGTTGCGACCCATTTCGTGGAACGCGGCGAAGATTACCTCAAAGTCCTTGAACAATATATAAGACCTCTGTATCAAGAGGGCGATATTATCAGTATGAGTGAAAAGGTTATCTCAATGTGTCAGGACAACACCGTAGAAATGAAAGATGTCAAGCTTGGTTTCTGGGCAAAATTCCTTTCAAAATTTGCGATGAAATCCTCGGCAGGCATTGGTATGAACGAACCCTATAAGCTCCAGCTTGCCATCAATATGCGCGGACTTCCTCTGGTTCTCTGGGCGTCTTTGTGCAGCGGCGTGGGAAAGATATTTCACAAGCGCGGTATTTTCTACAAAATAGTCGGTCAGGACGTTGCCGGAATCGACGGATTTTACAGTCACTCCGCCTTTGAAACCTATCATACGCTTGCCGTTCTCAACCCGAAAGAGCCCGAAAAAGTTTGTCAAAACATCAAAGAAAAGCTTGGATTCAGTTGTATTCTTGCCGATGCCAACGACCTCAACATTGAAATCCTCGGTGTATCTCCCGACCTGAAAGAAAAGCCCGACGAATACATCATCGATCTGATTGGTGACAACCCTGCCGGTCAGGATGACGAACTTACCCCCTTCATCATTATCCGCAAACGCACCCCCAACTCCACCGACGAAATGGACTGAGATGAATTCATAATTCATAATGCATAATTCATAATTGCCCTGCGGGGGATTTTCAAGAAGTGATACAGCCGTAAGTAATGACGCTGACGGAAACAATAGGAAAATGATGATTGATTCAGCCGCCTTTTGGCGGCTTTTTTCATTGCATTGCAGAATCAAACTATGGTATAATAAGGAAAATTGACTGTGAGGTGTTTTTTATGGAGCCGCTGAATGTTTCAAGAGAAAATTTTCCGAAAAGTACGGATTTTGCCGAGGGTATGAAAGTACTAAACCCTGTATGTGATAATTTCGAGCTTCTGTATGAATATGATGTGCCGTATTTGAAGCATAATGATCATTATTTATATTTACAAATCATCAAACCGATTTCAGAAAAGCCCCTACCGCTGATTGTATATATTCCGGGGTCGGCTTTTCACAAACAGGATGTGAAAAAAAGAGTCGCCCAACTGGCAATGCTTGCCGTTCGCGGATATACGATTGCGCTTCTTGAATACACGCCATCCGAGGAGAAACCTTTTCCCCGTTTCATTCTTGATGCAAAATCGGGAATCAAATTTATGAAAGACCACAGTGAAACATACCATATTGACAAAAACAATGTCTTTGTAATGGGAGATTCTTCGGGTGCTTACACCGCTTTAATGGCAGGTCTGACAAACGGCATTACAGATTTGGAGGACAATGATCTCACAAACGGAGATTATACAGTAAATGGAATGATTGATTTTTACGGTCCCACGGACATTACTACGATGAACAACGTACCGTCCTCACAGGATCACAGAACACCCGACAGTCCGGAGGGTTGTATGATTGGCGGATACAATGTCCTTGAAAGCGCAATTGCACAGAAAACCATCATTAAGAATTACATCAATGACGGCAGAGAGTTACCGCCTGTTATTATGTTTCACGGCAGTAATGATGAACTGGTTCCGTTTTCTCAGAGCTGCGAGCTGTACTCTGCAATGAAGCAGAGCGGCAAGCAGATCAGTCTTTATCAAATCGACGGGGCGCACCACGGTGACAGACAATTCTGGTCATCGGAGGTGCTTGATCTGATACAAAACTTCATTGAAAGCAACCGGAGGAATCTATGAGTTTGAAAAATCATTTGATAAAGCTATTTGCGCTTTCGATAACGATATTGCTTGTTTCCTCCTCTGCGGTCTGGGCTTTGCCAAGCGATGAGAACGAAGATTTTGTTCCTAAAGAAAGCGATGCGGAAATATTCAAATACGATGATTTTGAATATGAGATCGGTTTTGGCGGCGGTTATATCACCATCACAAAATGTACCCCCGACAGCTCAAAGACAGAACTCGCGATTCCGAACGAAATTGACGGCAAAGAAGTAAAGTACATAGACAGCAAGGCATTAAAAGACTGCACAGAAATTCAAACGATCACCATACCAAAAAACATATCGGTTTTATCGGCGGCGGCTTTTTGTGACTGTGAGTCCTTGACAGCAATCAATATTGACAAAGACAATGAAAATTATGTTTCCGAGAACGGGATCGTATTCAGCAAAGACAAATTGCAGCTTTGTATTTATCCGAGAGGAATAGAAAATCAATCCTATACCATACCTGACGATATTGAAGAAATCAGGTCTTTTGCATTTAACAACTGCAAATATTTAAAAACGATCAATATTCCGAACAGTGTAACAGCCATATTGGATAGTGCCTTTCAAGGCTGTTCGTTACTGACAGACATCACGGTTCCCGACAGTGTGACGGAAATCGGACATTCTTTATTCTATGAATGTCTGTCACTGACTTCTGTAAAGCTGTCCAAAAATACAAAAGAAATCACCCACAGTATGTTTTTTGACTGTGAAACGCTGACATCTGTTGCCATTCCTGAAAACGTTACAAAAATAGATAATTATGCTTTTCACAATTGTAAAGATCTGAAAGAAATCAATATTCCCGCAAATGTTACGGAGATAGGTGATTCGGCATTTTACGGGTGTACCGCTTTATCAAACGTTACAATCCCCGACAAAATGGAAACAATCGGCGAATGTGCATTTTATGAATGTAAATCAATTTTAAGAATCGATCTTCCGTCAAGTGTCACATCCATTTCCTCCAACTCATTTCTTCTCTGTGAAAATATGGACAAAATCAACGTTGAAGAAAACAACAAAAACTATACTTCCATTGACGGTGTTCTTTTTACAAAAGACAAAAAGACACTGATGACATATCCCTGCGGTAAACTGGAAGCTGAATACACAGTTCCTGACGGAGTACAAAAAATTGATGGTTCGGCTTTTTGCAGCTCGGTATTTTTAGTCCGTGTCCAACTTCCCGAAAGTATGCTGACGATCGGTGATTTCGCATTTGGAAAGTGTACGGCTCTTGAAAGTATCAATATTCCCGACAGTGTAATAACAATCGAAATGGTCGCTTTTTCGGGCTGTACCAACTTATCGGGTATTGTCATTCCGAAAAATGTTATCACTATCGATGGCGGAGCATTCGGAAGCTGTACGGGACTGACCGAGGCAGTCATTGAAAACAATAAGATCGAGCTTCCCAAAACTGTTTTCAATCACTGTTCGGAAAATCTTGTCTTGTACGGCAATCAAGGTTCAACCGCCGAAGCTTATGCCAAGGAAAACGGCTATCAATTCAAAACGTTGGAAGAATATCGAAATTTGACGGCTGCAGAGGAAAGCATCCAACAAAATGAAACAAGTACTGTAACAAAAGCCCCCGAAAACAATACGGCATTGATAACGGTCATCAGTGTTATGGCAGGCATAGTACTGTTGGCGGTTATGATTGGAATGATTATTTATCAAAGAAAATCAAATCATTTTCGATAAAATACAAAAATACAAAATCCGACAACGAGATCTCGCTGTCGGATTTTGATATTATCTGTCGTTGATGTCGATATACGGGATTTTTTCGTGAACATTCATATATGCCGGACGGATAATTTTACTTGGATTGACAAGCTCCTCCATACGGTGTGCCGACCAACCCGCAATTCTTGCAATCGCAAATATCGGTGTAAACAATTTCTTCGGCAAGTCAAGCATACTATATACAAAGCCGCTGTAGAAGTCAACGTTGGCACTGACGCCCTTGTAAATCCTGCGTTCCTTTGCAATCACTTCGGGGGCAAGACGCTCAACAAGAGAATAAAGCCGGAATTCGTCAAGTCTGCCCTTTTCAACAGAAAGCTTTTCAACAAAGGATTTAAACACTCTTGCTCTCGGGTCGGAGATGGAATAGACTGCGTGACCCATACCATAGATAAGGCCTGCATTGTCGAATGCTTCGCCGTGCAGCAGCTTTACCAGATAATTTCTGACTTCTTCCTCGTCGGAATAGTCCTTGATATTGTGTTTCATATCGTCGAACATCTGAACCACCTTAATATTAGCGCCGCCGTGCTTCGGACCCTTCAAAGAACCGAGAGCCGCCGCAATTGCCGAATATGTATCGGTTCCTGACGATGTTACAACGTGCGTTGTAAAGGTTGAATTATTGCCGCCGCCGTGTTCTGCGTGAAGAACGAGCGACATATCCAGAAGTTTCGCTTCCAGCTTGGTATATTTTAAATCTGGTCTTAGCATATAAAGAATATTTTCCGCTGTGGAAAGTTCGGGCTGCGGATTATGAATAATCAGGCTTCTGTCCTTATGGTAATGCTGATAAGCCTGATAGCCGTAAACAGACAGTACGGGAAACAATGCGATCAACTGTAAACATTGCCGTAAAACATTCGGCAGGGATGTATCATCTGCTTTCGGGTCATAAGAATAAAGTGTCAGTACGCTTCGTGCCAGACCGTTCATCATATCGGTACTGGGCGCTTTCAGTATAATATCTCTGGTAAAAAACTGCGGCAGCTCACGGTAAAAGCCCAACAGTCTTTTGATCTGCTCAAACTGCTTCTGATTCGGAAGCTTGCCGAAAATCAGCAAATAAACGATTTCTTCAAAGCCGAAACGGTCGTCGTGAATAAATCCCTTTACAATATCCTCAACATCTACGCCCCGATAGTAAAGTTTACCTTCACACGGTTCTTCCACGCCGTTAACCACTTTTTTGGAACATATCTCGGATATTTCCGTCAAACCTGCAAGAACACCCTTACCGTTAATATCACGCAATCCGCGTTTCACGTCATATTTGGTATAAAGTTCACGTTCGATCTTTCCGTTTTCCTCACATATTCGGCTCAATTCTTCCAATTCGGGTGTGATGGCATACAATTCTTCATTTTTCAATCTTATCATCTCCATTACTTTTTATAAATTATTATCAACTTAACATTACTATTATATCATAATTGATTACTAAAAATCAATTCATAATTGCTTACTGTCCTCAAATTTTCCCTGCCAAATATCGCGTATTTTTAATTCGTGGTTAATTTGATTCAGTACTTTTCTTTTGTTGCCGCTCCAGCGAGGAGCAACAAGAATATTTTTATCGCCATCGCCTGTCAGACGATGGAGCACCATATTTTGAGGAAGTACAGATATGATGTCGGCAACGATTGAAACATACTGTTCTTCGGTCAGGGTTTCAAATGCCCCTCTTTCGTACATTGCACACAACTTGGTATTTTTCAGCACGTGAAGAAGCTGTATTTTAATGCCGTCAGCGCCGCTTTTGGCGATATATTGCGCTGTTGTCAGCATATCTTTTTCCGTTTCGTGCGGCAAGCCGACAATCATATGCGTGATGACATCGGTGTTTGCGTTTTTCAGACCTGTTACTGCTCTGTCGTAGCAGTCAAGTGTATATCCTCTGTTGATAAGGTCGGCTGTACGACGGTTGACGGTCTGAAGTCCCAGTTCCACCCAAACCGGCTTGATTTTTGTCAAACGGGACAGCAGCCGAAGTTTGTCATCTTCAAGACAGTCGGGACGGGTAGCAATGGAAAGCGCCGCTATATCATCACGCATTATCACGGACATAAACAATTTTTCCAAATATTCTGTCGGTGCATAAGTGTTAGTATAGGATTGAAAGTAGGCGATATAGCGTCCGCCGTCATATTTGCGTGCGACCAGTTTTTTGGCATATTCGATTTGTTCGTCAATACCAAGTGCCGCAGGAGCCGCAAAATCACCCGAACCTCCCTCACTGCAAAAAATACAGCCGCCGTAAGACAGCTTTCCGTCACGATTCGGACAGGTCATTCCGCCGTCAAGTGAAAGTTTATACAGCTTTTCATTAAATGTTTCTTTCAGGAAAGAATCAAGCGAATAATACCGCCGTCCATTCCACAATCTTTTTTCACTCATAAAACAGATTCCTTTGTGTTTTTCTAATATTATATCAAAAATCAACAAAAAACAATATCCAAAATACACAATATGTCAAAACCAAAGGAAGAATTAAAAATCCCTTTACTAAAATATGACAAAGTATCTTGTATAAACTGTATTATAATCATTTCTAACCCGAACTGCAAAAGAAAGAATCACGAATCAGATAATCATTCCAAATGACACATTCCGAATTGAGAAAGTGGGGGGTTTTGTTGAAGGTTAGTGAGCTTGCAGAAAAATATTCCGTTCGCAGGATCGGTATGAGCAAGGGCGCGGAAAAATTGCTGATACAGCTTGCGTATTTCGGGAGCGGCTTTGTGATGTCGGGCGGTACGGTGTTCGGGGAATACTCTCCGTTCGGAATTTCGCTTGTGTCGGCGGTACCGTTTCCGGGGGTGTTCACATCGCTGGCAGGTTCGATTCTGGGATATGTTCTGTTTTCAGGCGGCGGCAGAAACTTTCGCTATATTGCCGCAATGATCGCGGTCATTGCCATACGCTGGACACTGAATGACATTAAAAGACTCAACCGTCATTCCTTTTACTGTGCTGTTGTGTGCTTCATTCCGACACTGGCAACGGGACTTGCTGTGATGAGTGTCAGCGGCTTTCACCGTGAAGCGGCGGTGATCTATTCGGTGGAAGCGCTGCTGGGCGGTGCGGCGGCATATTTCCTTTCCCGTACCATCGTGATCGTGAACGGCACAAAAAGTCTTGGAATGCTTCTGCCGCAGGAGGTCGCGTGTCTTGTACTGAGCGGCTGTATCGGTATTCTGTCGCTTTCGAAAATGACGGTCGGTGTGCTGTCGCTCGGACATATCGTTTCGGTGCTTTGCGTTTTGTTTGCGGCAAGATTTGGCGGTGTCGCAGGGGGAACCGTCGCAGGAATCGCAACGGGAATCGTAATGGGACTGTATTCATCAGAATATTTTTTTCTGGGTGCGGCTTATGCGTTCGGAGGACTGATAGCAGGGCTGTTTTCCCCCGTCGGGAAAACAGCCGAAGCATTTGCTATGTCTGTAAGCTGTGCGGTCGTTTCTTTGCAGTCGGGGGATTTAAGCACGGTTATAACGACCGTATATGAATTATTGATTTCGTCACTAATATTTATTGTACTTCCTAAAAATGCGTGTAATTTTCTGGCGGCGGTGTTTGTGCCAAAGTCGCAGGACGAGCACTGTGAAGGGCTGCGGCGTTCGATCATAATGCGGCTTGATTTTGCAGCAAAGGCACTTTCCGATGTTTCCTCGGACGTTGAGGAGGTATCCCGAAAACTTTCAAGAATCGTCACACCGACAATAGAGGGTGTATATCAGAATTCCGTTGACAACACTTGTCACCGTTGCGGAATGAAGGTGTTTTGCTGGGAACACAGAGAAGGCGTCAGTATGGAATCGTTTGACTATGTTACCGATAAGCTGCGTAAGGAAGGGCAGATTCGTGCGGAGGATTTTCGCGACGATTTCAGGCGGAAATGCTGCCGTACCTCTGAAATGGCTATGTCGGTAAACAAGTATTACAAAAGCTTTCTTGCGTCCGAAGCCGCCGCAAAGCGTATTGACGAAGTACGAACTGTCGTTGCAGGACAGTTTTGCGGTTTGGGTGATATTCTCGGAGAAATGGCGGACGAATTTGAGAATTACGAAATTTTCGACGGGGAGATTTCCGACAGGATCTTTATGAAACTCAAGGAACTGGAAATGGTTCCGATCGATGTCAGCTGTCACGTTGATTTTATGGGCAGAATGACAATCGAAGCCGAGATCAATGACGGTGACCGCAAAAAAATCAAACGTGCGTTACTGGTACACGAGATGAATAAAATATGCGGCAGGCACTTTGACACACCGAGCGTTACGGCGGCATTCGGACGGTGCAGGATCGTAATGTGCGAAAGACCTGCACTTGATGTCGAAATTGCCTCTAGTCAGCACGTTTGCGGCAGCGGTCAGCTTTGCGGCGATCATTTCAGATATTTCAACGATGGTATGGGGCGTATGATCACCGTACTGAGCGACGGTATGGGTACGGGCGGCAGAGCGGCGGTTGACGGCGGAATGGCAGTCAGCATTATGTCAAAGCTCATTAAAGCAGGGCTTGGCTTTGACTGCTCGCTCAAAGTGGTGAATTCCGCACTTCTGGTCAAATCCGAAGACGAATCTCTCGCCACTCTCGATATTGTATCGGTTGACCTGTACAGCGGTCTTACCGATTTTATGAAAGCAGGAGCGGCGCTGTCGTTTATCCGCAAGGAAAATGATATGTACAGAGTCGAAACCCCCTCCCTGCCTGTCGGTATTCTTCCCGATGTGGAATTCACTTATACGGAGGACACCCTGAGCCCTGACGATATTATTGTGATGGTGTCGGACGGAGCCGTTGTGTCGGGTGAGCAGTGGATAGAGCGGATCATTGCCAATTGGGAGGATAAAAGTATGCAGGAGCTTGCCGACCTGATCAACGACGAGGCAACCGCACGGAGAAACGACGGTCACGATGACGATATTACGGTTCTTGCAATGCGTGTAAAAAAACATTGATGACCTCCCTGCTTTTGTGTTATAATATTAAAAAGGACGTGAATTTATGCAAAAGCAGGGACGCAAAAAAATCATTGGTCATATCATATTCGCTGCGGTAACAATTATAATGCTTTTCTTATCTGCTCTCACAGGTTATCATCTTGCACAAAGATACAAAGAAACCATCAGCAATACCTATAACAAAACAATGGACAATGTTACAAGCAGAATTGACAGTTTACAGAGCAATGTTTTAGATGAAACGTCAAAAATTAAAGAAAACCAAAATATTGATTGACTTATGGACAGAATTATTATATACTCAAAGCAATCATTTTATCAAAACGGAGGTACAGCAAAATGGATAAATACATCTGCGACGTCTGTGGATATGTATATGAACCCTTAGACGGCGACCCCGATCACGGTATCGCTCCCAACACCCCTTTTGAGGACATTCCCGATGACTGGACTTGCCCGCTTTGCGGTGTCGGAAAAGAAAACTTTTCAAAAGAATAATAAAAAGGAGAAGCACGACCGTGTTTCTCCTTTTTATTTTATTCGGCTTTAAATTGCGCAAGCTCTTTCAGGTGCTTTTTGTAGCCCCTGCGTACAGACGGATAAAGCACGGCGAATTTGATACTTTTAGCGATCAGCAGGAAAAAATAGCGGAACAGCTTGCCTCTTTTCTGCACCGTTACAAAGCCGCGTTTGTTCGCCGTGTCATAATGCAGGACACGTTGATGCTTATAAAAATTGATATAGCGACATTTCGCCAAGTCTGCCACAAAAAAGTGATCTTTATCCTTGTGATAAAAAACTTTCGGCAAAAGATAGCCGTTCAGTGTCAACATCAGTGCTTTATGATTGTCCGGCTCGGTCATTGACAGATGGTATTTTTTTTCATCAAAATACACACCATATGTTTCGGCAAGCTCTTTGTCGGAAATCAGTTTTTCACACGAATTCATCAGCTCCCTATTCAGCTTTTCCGTATCCGTATTTTTGAAGTGTTCCCAACCGCGCAAATAATCATCATAGGCACGTATCACCAGATCCGCGAGAAAATATCGTTGAAATACCGTTTGCTTCATTACATTCAAAACAAGCTTTCTGATCTGAAAAAGCGTATAAGGCTTTTGATGATTCACCGAGGTCATTATCAGCTCATTGCGCTTGATATAGTACTCCTGAAATCCGTCATACTTTCCCTCGAAATCATCGTGCCATACCGCTGTTCCGTTCAGTATTGCGATTTCCTCCGCACACCTTAGAGAATATTCTATATCATCCTCTTTAACAAAGAATTGCAGCGGATAGCCGTGCTTTTTCTGCCAGTCGGCAGGAAAACAGTAAAACCACCACGCATTATAATTTCCTTTCGGATAATACACAGTTTCAAAGACATTTTCGCGCACGGTCATATTGATTCCGTTTCCTATTGAATTCAGGTGCTTGCCGTCCCAATAAGAACCTGCCTCGTGCTGCGTCACAAAATCGCTCAGTTTCAGCATTGTACCGCCGACGGACAAGCCTTTGAAACGGTCGCTTCTCACACGCAGCAGAGAATAAACTCTTAACAGCATTTCGCAGTCGAGCAGTATATCATCATCCATCAATAGGATATGCGTGTGATTTCTTCCGCTGTTTGCGGCTTCATAATAACCCCTTGAAAAACCGCCCGAACCGCCTGTATTGGCATTGGGAATCAGCGAAATATTTTGATTGTTGATCGCTTTTTCATCAAGTGTTTTTCCGTTGTCAACGATATAAAAATGAATATTATTTTTATCAAAAACATCACTTTTGTCCAGATAATCGCATATTGCCTGATGATTCCGCAAAAGAAATTTTTCTCTCTTATAAGTACAAATCACCGCACCGATACTGACTTTGTTAATCTTTACTTTGTTGTTTTCAACCGCAAATGCCGCACAGTAAAAACTGCCGTTATCGGTTTCGACCGAAAGATACAGCATATCAAAATCACTGTTAACAGCGTTGTCAATACATAGATACTCTTCTGTCGGTTCACGGCTGTTCAATTCCGTACAGTATAAACTTTCTTCCCGATATCTGTCCCCTGTTTTCCTGACCCCGTAAATCTGTAAAACAAAGAAACCGCAAGTCTTTACTCTTAAATTTAAACAGGAAAGACCGCAGTATTCTTTGTATTTCTTTAATGGAAATGTATTAAAATATGTATCGAACGTCACTTTTGAACGTTCACCTTTTTTATAGGATTTGATATCAAGTCTTTGTTCCGCTTCCTTATATTTGACATTATCGGAGTTTGCCCTGAAATACAAATTTGTTTCAGGGCAAATTTCGCTTTTGGGAAACAAAATGTTTTGGAGTACCGTAATCTCTTGATTATTCACCGAATTCTTCCTTAACCGCCGTCAGTGCAACATCGATCACCTTATCCATATCATAGTATTTATAGTGACCCAGACGACCGCCGAATATCACATTCGGAGTGCTGTCGGCAAGCTTCTTGTACTCCTCGTAAAGTCGATTGTTCTTTTCGTTGTTAACAGGATAATACGGCTCAATGCCCGGCTTCCACTCTGAAGAATATTCTTTTGAAATGACAGTTTTGGGCTGTGTACCGAATTCAAAATGCTTATGCTCAATAATTCTTGTGTAGGGAACTTCTCTTTCGGTATAGTTCACTACCGCGTTGCCCTGATAATTGTCGGTGTCGAGAACCTCTGTTTCAAAGCGAACCGAACGATATTCGAGAACACCGAGCTTATAATCAAAGAACTGGTCGATCTGACCTGTGAATACTGTCTTTTTCACCTTGTCGGCATTGGTTTTGATCCACTCAAAATAATCCGTATTGGTCAGCACCTCAATACCGTCCAGCATTTTTTCGATAATCGGCGTATATCCGCCCATCGGAATACCCTGATAACGAGCATTGAAATAGTTGTTGTCAAATGTAAATCTGAGCGGCAGTCTTTTAATGATAAAAGCAGGAAGCTCTGTGCAGGAACGTCCCCACTGCTTCTCTGTATAACCCTTGATCAGCTTTTCATAAACATCGCGTCCCACAAGACTCAGTGCCTGTTCTTCAAGATTCTGCGGCTCTGTCAGATTGAGGTCTGCGATCTGGTCAGCAATGATCTTCTTTGCTTCATCGGGCGTCTTAATGTTCCAAAGACGGCTGAAAGTGTTCATATTAAAAGGAAGATTGTAAAGCTCGTCTTTATAAACGGCAACGGGAGAGTTAATATAGTTATTAAACTCTGCAAACTGATTGATATACTCCCATACGTTCTTGTCATTTGTGTGGAAGATATGAGCACCGTATTTATGAACATTAATATCCTCTACCTTTTCGCAGTAGATATTACCGGCAATGTGTTCCCTCTTGTCGATCACAAGAACCTTTTTGCCTCTTTTCTTTGCTTCATATGCAAAAATAGAGCCGAACAGACCTGCTCCTACTACCAGATAATCATACATAATGATTTACCAACCTTTCAAAAAAGAATCATTCATTCGTTTGTTATCTTAACAGTCCTCGGCGGAGTGAACCGGGAGGAAAAAGATGATACAGCATTTTATTGAAGGATAAATTTTTCGGAGTTGCTCCATCAATTTTCGCAAAATGGATTCTGGGAATTTCCGCACAACTGATGTCGGTCCTGTCGATCACATATGTCATATAGATCCCGAAAAGCCGTTCTGCAATTTTTCCCTGCTCACGCGGATAAAAGTATTCTTTCGGCTTGCGTTGTTCATACTCCGCAAGAATCCTGAAAAGCCATTCGCTGTAACTGTCAAAAAGACTTTTTTCCATTATAAACATATTGCAGAAATAGGCGTATGTACCGGTGAGATATTTGTCTGCCGCTGCCGCATATTCGGGATATTTCTCAGCAATGATCTCACGCACAAGCGCCATATCGTCAAACTCACGACGGTCATTCTTATTATAATAGCTTTCAACGCTCCGATAAATATTTTCCCTTACCGCAGCAATGATCTGATATTCGTCGGTCAAACGGCTGACAGTGCCATAATCGGCATTGATTCGTTTCAGTACCGATTCGCTCGGCTCGTCAAAAATCCTGTACGGTCTTGGCAGATGTTTTGAATGATCTCTGCATCCATAGATTTTGTTTTCGTCAAAATCAAAGTACCTGCGTCTGTGCATTATTCCGCATACATCACACTCAAGATTTTTCCACGCCCAGTACTGAACGGTAAGTTCGCAGTAATTCGGGTTTTTTTTGGAAATCGTGATACCGCTGTCGTCACGCAGTTCAACGGTACGGTCATCTTTATCATAAAGTGCCGCTCCTGCCGAAACGGGAACAATCCAATCCCCCACCGTTTCACATTCCGCCTTGAATACACTGACCAATAATTTTATGTTTTTCATTGCTCCACGCCCAAAAAATAAAATGCGTATAAAATTATAATACTATATCCAAAAACCAAAGTCAACCAAGTATTTTGTCATTTTTTGTTTTTGCAAAAACTTTGATTATGTCGGTACAGGCGCTTCATCGGAAGATGAAACATACATCGCCGCACAAACGGCAACCGACAAAGCAAATATTTCCTGTTCGTCGTTGTAAAGATTCAGCTCATAGCCGTCACCAAACCTGCACCAGCATTTTTTTTGCGTCATAATCGGGCTGGTATCGACATCAAACAGCGAAAAGCAGCCGTCGGCAATGCTGCCTGCAAAACGGTAAGTACTGCCATAGATGACAAATGCAAAACGCTCACCCATACACGGAACCAGTACATACAGCCTGCCGCTGCATTTAATGGAAAAATACCTTAATACCATATTTTTATTGGCGATCGTTGAAAGAATGGTGTGGTCGGGAGCTTCAACGGTTATTTTCTGTTTTGTTCCCGACAAAACAGACACCGTATATTTTTCGTGTCCGCTTTTATCCAAAACCAAAAAGCCCCCGCCGTCACGCTTTAAAAACAGCTTCATTGAAACCCCTCCGTTATCAAAATTTTTTTCTTTGCTGATTCAATACACCGACTTCGACGGTCTGTCGTCCAGAATATTATCAAGCATTGATCGGGGCATATGCGTCGCCTTGGAAATATCCTCGGCGGTGACACATTCATAGCCCTCAAACTCCGACAGCTCCGCATACATCAAAAGATATGCCGCAAAACAATCCGCCTCACGCTCGAATTTCGACACACAAAAACTTGTATTGACGCTCAGCTCAATGGTATTTGTTCCCTTGTGCAGTACAATATGCCCTATCTCGTGAGCAGTAGTGATACGCCTTTCATAGCTGTTCAGCATACTGTTTACCACAATAAACGGGATATTGTACATTGTCACGGTGAAACCGTTCACACTTTCCGGCAAATCCTGTTCCAGAAACGTGATGCCCATTTTCTCGCAAAGCTCGGACGGTTCGGCTGTACCGTGCTTTAATATTAATTGTTTTACTGTTTGGTTTATTTTATTCATTATTCGCCTTTCAAATTAAGCTTCACCCGTCGAATTTTTATGCTCCTGACGCGCAAGAGCCGCCACAACCTTGAGTGCATCGATAATTTTCATTCTGTCCCTATCATTCAGCGGTGTTCCGTCAAACATTAGTCCCTGCTGTGACATCAGCTTCTGTGTAAACTCATCGAAAACCTCCAGTACTTCAATACTTTCTTTGAAGTTCTGAGGGGTGTCGGACTTTCCGAGAAGATAATCGCTTGATGTACCAAATACCTCACACAACTTCAAAAGCGTTTCATTGTCGGGTTCCCGTCTGCCCTGCTCGTACATTCCCACAGCGGAAGCAGATATGCCGAGAAGCTTGGCAAGATGTGACTGTGTAAAATGACATTGTTTTCGCAGTTCTTTAATTTTATTTCCCAGATTTTGTTTCATAATAACCTCCGATGTAATCCTAAAAAGATTTGACGGAAAACATTGATCGATTTCATCGCTGTTATTATATCACACGTATAGTGTAATTTCAAGAGGAATTTTGAAATTACAGTAAATTCGTCAACCTGTCGAAAATTTGTTCGTGATTTTTATACAACCGAACAAATTTTCTTTAAAGCCTTGATTTTTTCATTTTTTCGGATATACTGTTAGTTATAAAAGAGCTGTAACTCACAAACATAAAATCAAGTGACTGTTTACGGCTCTTTATTTTCCAAAAAATACAACACATATCGTGTAAAGAAGGAGTGTTTCAAATGACTTACAAGGAATGGGCAAACGAATATAATGAAACTGCTTCCATCGTGGAGCAAAAAATGAAGGAACTGAAAAACGAGCTGAAAACCGCTCCCATTGATAAGCTGAAGGAGTTAAACACCAGAATCTGTCTGCTGTACCAAATGTATTTGGATTGCCGTCATACCGCAGACTTACTTTACAGAAGAAGGGGTGCCGCTTATTGAAAACAAAAGTATTATCACTGGACAGTATCAATGAGGATAATTTTTCCCTTCAATACTACTTATCCTCCAACGCAGCAAGCAGCAGAAAGACCGAACATATCAAAAAAGTACTCTCGGCGGCGATCCGCATAGAGCTGACCAAGCGGCAATGCGAATGTATCGAAATGTACTACATCAAAAAAATGAAAGTCTGCGACATTGCCAAAATCCTTGAAATCAAACCCACCACCGTCTATAAACACCTGAAAGTCGGCATCAAATCCCTCCAAAAATGCAGAGCCTATATTTAATTCATAATTCATAATGCATAATTCATAATTGCCCTGCGGGTGTCCGTAAGAAATTTGGCTGTCATAAGATAATGGGGTATGAACTTTGATTGATTATTTTTTGTAAATTTCAAAGTTTTTGAATATTTAAAAAATAAGTGTTGATAATATTATTATCTCAAATTTTTGGAGGTTAAAACAATGCTTGATAAACTTTCTTTGATTCTGTTGATCATCGGAGGACTGAACTGGGGTTCTGTCGGTATTTTTCAGTTTGACATCGTAGCGTGGATTTGCGGCGGTCAGACGGGTATCGTCAGCCGAATTATTTACACATTGGTCGCACTTGCTGCCGTATGGTGTATTTCACTTCTTTTCAGAGATAATGAAAACAACGTTCTCCACGACGATTACGCAAGCGCATAATTCCTTTCGGCAGCTGTATCGGTTTCGGTACAGCTGCTGTTTTTTTATTGAAGAAGTCAGCCATTAATGATATAATATATTTATCATTTTGAAAGAAGCGGCGGTTCTGCAATGCAAAAAATTTTATCTGTCATTATCTCAATCATCCTATTATTTTTCGGTTCGGTTCATACTGTTTTTGCCGAAAACGACAACAGCAATTCTTCATCATCTTCGCAGCAAAGCAATACAGAAAAAGATGAAAACGAAAATAATATCAATTTTGGAATTTTATTACTGCTTGCCCTTGCCTCCTGCGGCATTACCTATCAAACCAACAAGCGGAAAAACAATGATGATAAAGAATAAGCCAATCAATGTATGATAAAACGATACATTGATTGGCTTATTTTAATGAATCAATAATTGATTGATGCTTGATATTGTCAGCGAATCTCTTCCGCACACCCGTAGGGTAATTATGAATTATGCATATGAATTATGAATTATTTCACGTACATAGAGATGTCGAAGGCGGTGACAGAATGGGTCAAGGCTCCGACAGAAATGATGTCAACACCGCTTTCGGCGACGGCACGGAGGGTTTCGTCCGTGATTCCGCCTGACGCCTCAAGTACTGCACGTCCTGCCGTGATCGCAACGGCTTGCTTCATTGTTTCGGGTGACATATTGTCAAGCATTATGATGTCGGCTTTTGCATCAAGAGCTTCACGCAGTTCATCAAGATCGCGTGTTTCCACTTCGATTTTTGTCATATGTCCGATTTTGGTACGGAGTTTTGTGATAGCCTGTGTAATGCCGCCTGCGGCGTCAATGTGGTTATCTTTGAGCATTGCTGCGTCGGAAAGGTTATAGCGGTGGTTTTTCGCGCCGCCCGTCATCACGGCATATTTCTGTAACGGTCTTAATCCCGGAAGTGTTTTTCTTGTATCGGCAATCGATGCATTGGTACCTTCAACGATTTTGGTGTAGCGATTAGATATTGTAGCGATTCCGCTCATATGCTGTATCAGGTTCAGTGCTGTACGCTCGCCCTTTAACAAGGTAGTCGTTTTTCCGTGCATACGCATTATTTCGTCGCCTTTATGTACGGGTTCGCCGTCGTTTTTCAATATCTCGATTTGTATTGTATTGTCAATGATCTCAAATACTCTTGCGGCAACCTCAACACCGCAAACAATGCCGTCTGCCTTTGAAACCAACTTTCCGTCACCGATCTGGTCGGACGGGATCAGATAATCGGTCGTTACATCACAATAATTAATATCTTCGAGAAGTGCTGTTTTTATGATGTTGTCAACATATATTTGATTAAGTATCATTATTTTCGGAAACCTCCTTTAATATAATTGCCGCAACCGTTGCAAGGCTTCGTGCCTCCACAAAGTCCTGATTGATCTCATAACCGCCATTCACGATGTTGTCAAGAATTTCATTTGTGCGCTTTAAGCCTGCGGCAACATTTTCGGGCTTCGGAATGACAAAATGACAGTCCTGAACGATTTTACGGATCTCGGTACGGAAACCGTGCGGCATTTTGCTGCCGCTCAAATCGTCTTTTTCGGGTTCTGTTTCAAACGGAGCATTATTTTCCGTTTTCAGCTTTTCCGTTATATCATTGGCGGCTCTGCGCGAAAATACAAGCGCTTCCAGGAGGGAATTACTTGCAAGACGGTTTGCACCGTGAACACCTGTATGCGAACATTCGCCTGCCGCATAAAGTCTGCTGACACTGGTTCGTGCATAAATATCTACATCAATACCACCCATTAAATAATGCTGGCACGGAAAAACGGGAATCCACTGTTTTGTGATGTCGATATTTTCCTCAAGGCATTTTTCGTAAATCATCGGGAAGCGATTTTTTACAAATTCGGGGTCTTTATGGGTAATGTCAAGATAGAATTTTTCATTGCCCTTTGCACGTGATTCAAGCATAATGGCATTGGAAACAACATCACGCGGAGCCAGTTCACCGCGTTCGTCATATTTCGATGCAAAGCGTTCGCCGTCACAGTTCAGAAGAACAGCACCCTCTCCGCGGACTGCTTCGCTAATCAAAAAGCGTTCACGGTCATTTTCGGCGGCAAATGCCGTAGGATGAAACTGAATCCAGCTTAAATGCTTAATTTTGGCACCGAGCATATGAGCCAGCGTAATGCCGTCGCCCGTTGCGATGGCGGAGTTGGTTGTATATTGGTACACTCTGCCGATACCCCCCGATGCAAGAATACAGTAATGAGCAGAAACAACGTCCGAGGAACCGTTTGGCAATATCATTCCTGCATCAAATCCGCGGCCATTATTTTCAAGCTTATAGAGAAGCGTATTATCCAGAATTTCAACATTTTTGTGAGTTTTTACCTGTTCGATCAGGGTATCGACAATCGCACGTCCCGTAGAATCCTTATGATGAACGATTCTGTGTCTGGAATGTCCTGCTTCCAACGTCATCATCAAGTGACCATCTTTATCAAGGTCAAATGCAACGCCCATTTCTTTCAGTTTCAGAACGTCTTTCGGACCTTCTTCAACGAGAATTTTAATGGCGTTCAGGTCGTTTTTATATTTACCGGCAATCAGCGTATCGGCAATATGGAGCTTAAAATTATCGTTGTCCCTATCCAAAACCGCTGCAACGCCGCCCTGTGCCAGCGAACTGTTGGAAAGAGTCAGTTCTCTTTTCGACAGAAGAAGAACCCGGACATTCTCAGGAAACTGTAAAGCCGCATATAAACCTGCCGCGCCTGCGCCGACAATCAGGACATCGTATTCCCTATTCATAAAAATAACCTCTTTTTATCTAAAAATTAATTCCATCTATGAACCCAAAAAATTCATATACTTATTTTATTATAACACACATAAAATTGTTTTTAAATACTTTATCTCTACAAAAAAAAGCACAGACTTAAAAAAATAACAGATTTCCCTTTAATTTTATATTAAATATTACAACAAACTTCTTTAAAATCATTTCAATTTATGATATGATGAAAGAAAGAATGACCCAAAAGGAAATCAATTCAAATCATAAAGGAGACAATGTGTTTCTATGGAAATGTATGACAATACAGAAAAAACAACAAGAGCATTACTTGTGGGAATCGATACAGGCGACTATGATGCCGAGGGTTCAATGAATGAACTTTATGAATTGGTTGAAAGCGCCGGAGCGGAGCCGGTTGCTTCCATAATGCAAAAGCGCGACAAGCCCGACGGCGCAACGTGTATCGGTTCGGGAAGGCTTCAAGAGATAACGCAATTCTGTCAGACAAACGAAATCGATTTTATTGTATTCGACACAGAACTGACACCCACACAAATAAGAAATATCGAAGCGGAAACCAACGTCCGTACCATTGACCGTACCATACTGATTCTTGACATCTTCGCTATCAGAGCGAGGTCGAATGAAGGTAAGCTTCAGGTAGAGTTGGCGCAGCTGAAATATCTGATGCCGCGATTATCGGGCAAGGGTAAGGAAATGTCCAGACTTGGCGGCGGTGTTGGCACAAGAGGTCCCGGCGAAACAAAATTGGAAACCGATAAGCGTCACATTCGCCGAAAAATAGAATATCTTAAAAATGAGCTTGCTCATATGACGAGCCGCCGCGAACAGCTTCGTTCGCGCAGAAAAAAAGACGGAATTATTACCGTTGCTATCGTTGGCTACACCAATGCGGGCAAATCAACTTTAATGAACACACTCACTCAGGCAGGTGTTCTGTCGGAAAATAAGCTTTTTGCAACACTTGACCCGACTTCCAGAGCGTTAAAACTTCCGAACGGCGTTTCGGTAATGATGATCGATACTGTCGGTCTTGTGCGCCGGCTTCCCCATCATCTGGTGGAAGCGTTTAAATCCACGCTTGAAGAAGCAGCTCTCGCAGATATTATTTTGAATGTCTGTGACGCTTCAAGCGAAGAATATCAACTTCATCTTGAAGTTACCAACAATCTTCTGAACGAGCTGGGCTGTACAGATACACCGATCATCAATGTTTTCAACAAATGTGACCTTGTTGGCAATCCGTATGACCTTCCCGGCGGCAGGGACAGTGTTCGTATCAGTGCCAAAAATTCCGTCGGAATTGATGATCTGCTTCGTGCAATAGAAATCAATCTTCCCGTAAGACTGCGCAAATACTCGCTGCTGATTCCCTTTGACAAAGCATCGGTTCTTTCGGTTTTAAGAAAAGCAGGAGCATTACAGTCCGAGGAATATACTTCCGAGGGAATTCGCGCAGAGGCAATTGTGGAAGAATCTCTCTGGTATATGGTAGAAGAATACGGGACTTAATTAAAAATCATTTCCAATCAATTTTTTATCACCTGATAAAATGAATTAATTCTTGACACTTAGCAAGAAAAATACTATAATTATCTTGTATTTTTTAAATATTTTAAACAAAATTTTTTCAGCAAAGATTTTTAAGGGGTTTATTAATGATGAAACTTTTTAATTCTCGTGAAACAGAATACCGCCATCCGACCGGGGCTGTGCCTTTCGGAACAAAAATACATTTCAGAATCGTACTGCCTCGCAGCCTTAAATGTTCCAATGCGATACTCGCCGTAAAAGACGACCGATATGGCGACACAAGCGTTTACAGTATGTTTTGGGCAGGTATGGTAGGCGATGATTTTGAACAGTGGGAATGCGATGCCGATATAGACAGGATCGGTCTTTACTGGTATCATTTCGGACTGGATACCTGCTATGGCAGAAGATACATTATGAAAGGCTATGGCGGCGAAGGTTATCTTTCAACAACCGACCACGACCCACGCTTCCAGCTTTTGTGCTATGATAAGGATTTTGAAACACCTTCGTGGCTTCCCGGCGGAATTATGTATCAGATTTTTCCCGACAGATTTTATTTTTCGGGCGAGAAAAAAGAGGGCGTGTATCCCGACAAAAAGATTCAGACCGATTGGAACGTTATTCCCGACTGGCGGCCGAATGAACACGGTATGATCACCAATTCCGATTTCTTTCAGGGCGACCTCAAAGGTATTACAATGAAACTTCCTTATCTTAAAGATCTGGGTGTAACGTGTATTTACCTTAATCCCATATTTGAAGCTTATTCCAATCATCGGTACGACACAGGCGATTATGAAAAAATCGACCCCATTCTCGGAACGGAAGAGGACTTCAAAACTCTTTGCAGTGAAGCCAAAAAACTCGGTATGCGCGTGATCAATGACGGTGTATTCAGTCACACGGGCAGCGACAGCAAATATTTCAACCGTGAAAAACGCTATCCCGAAAACGGCGCGTATAATTCAACCGAATCACCGTACTATACTTGGTATAAATTTATTGAATGGCCCAATATCTACAATTCGTGGTGGGGCTTCAACACACTTCCCGAAGTAGAAGAACTTTCCAGCTCGTTCAACGAATATATCAACGGCGAAAACGGCATTATCCGCAAATGGATCCAAAACGGAAACAGCGGCTGGCGTCTGGATGTTGCTGATGAACTTCCCGATGAATTTATAGAGCATATCCGTGAAGCGGTCAAATCCGAAAACAGCGACGCACTTCTTCTCGGTGAGGTCTGGGAGGACGCATCCAATAAAGAAAGCTATGGTTCACGCAGACGCTTCCTTTATGGAAAAGAACTTGACAGCGTAATGAATTATCCTTTCAGAGATGCGATACTCGGATTTCTTGACTGCGGCGACGGCAGGGATATGATCGAAATTGTTCTCAATGTTCTTGAAAACTATCCTCGTCCCGTTATCCGCTCTTTGATGAATCTTCTCGGCACACACGATACAGAGCGTGTCATCACGCTGCTTGCCGGTGAACGGCAGAACGGCAGAGGACGTGAATGGCAGGCAGCGACAAAGCTTTCACCGGAACAGCGCGAATACGGACTTCGCAGAATGCGCATTGCCAGCGGTATTCTCTATACACTCCCCGGCGTACCGTGTATTTATTACGGTGACGAAGCAGGCGTCGAGGGTTACAAAGACCCGTTCAACCGTGCTACCTATCCTTGGGGCAACGAGGATAAAGATTTGCTCAAATGGTATCAGGAACTCGGTAAAATGCGCGGTCAATGTTCCTGTCTGATTGACGGCGACCTTCGCGAATTCGGCTCAACAGGCCGTACAATGGGATATATTCGTGAGGACGGAAATGATATGCTTCTTTGCGTATTCAATGCGGCGGATCATCCGATCAAATTCAAGGTTCCCGAAGAATTTATCGGCGGTGAAACTTTTATGGGTACGGTTCTTGAAGAAGATGAACTCACCATCCCCCGCGACAGCTGCGCCTTTGTCAAAATCAAAACTCCCGAAAAACCGGAACTCGTTGTGGAAGAACAAACAGAAACAGACGAAATGTCTGTTAACGAAGAACAGCAAGAAGAATCATAAAATCAAAAAACAAAGCCATTCAATGAATTTGACGATCATTGAATGGCTTTGTACATTATTCAATAAAAATTCATCATACTTCCGTCTGCATAACTTCTCCCTCTCCCCCGCAGGGCAATGATGAATTATGCATTATGCATTATGAATTAAATCAAGCTTTCGGGATGTCGGAAAGATAGTCTTCGTAATATTCTTCGGCTTCTACTTTTTCGTTGTCCGCCATACCGTTTGAGAGAAAATCGGTGTAATCATCGGCATAGTACGGATCATTGTCATCGGTATGAGAACCGTCCGACTGATAAAATTCTCTTGCGTTATGACCTGCTGCCTTTCTTTTTTTCACGATAAATCGCTCCTTTCATCAGTTAGTATTCCCGACAAAAAGCGGTTTAAACGTCAAAGAAAATTTTCACTTCATCACTTTACTAAAATTTATTAAAATGTTGAATTTTTCATATCGTTAAGGTCATACGGGGTTTGCTGATAAACATAGTAGTTAAGCCAGTTTGAGTAAAGAATCGTTGCATAGCTCCGCCACGTCAGCGATGGAAACGCGGATGGGTCATTACCGGGAAAATAATTGTACGGCAGATTCGGACGTATTCCCTTTTTGCAGTCGCGAAAATATTCATTTGCCAAAGTGGTGCGGTCATATTCGGCGTGACCGAATACAAAAAACTGTCTGCCGTTTTTATTTGCCACTATCGCAACTCCTGCAAGGTTGGAAGACGCAAGAATTTCAAGTTCGTTGTGTTTACGTATCTCCGCACGGTGGATCCCTGTGTAGCGTGAGTGCGGCAGTAATATTTTATCATCAAAACCGCGCATTAAAGGGTGAAATATATTCATCACTCTATGAACATAGATACCCGACAGTTTTTCGGGAAGTTCGTATTTCGGTATGCCGTAATGATGGTACATTGCCGCCTGTGCTCCCCAGCAGATATGCATTGTGCTGTAAACGTTGCTGACAGACCAATCCATAATTTCGCGCAGTTCTTCCCAGTAGTCAACCTCCTCAAACGGAAGTTTTTCAACAGGTGCTCCTGTGATGATCATTCCGTCAAAAAATTGGTCTTTGATTTCGTCAAAGGTTTTATAAAACTTCGTGAGGTGCTCCTGTGAAACGTTTTTTGAAACGTGGGTCGCCGTCTGCAAAAGCTCCACATCTACCTGAAGCGGTGTATTTCCGAGCAGACGCAGAAGCTGGGTCTCGGTTTCTATTTTTGTCGGCATCAGATTCAGTATCACAATTTTCAGCGGTCTGATACATTGCGACTCGGCACGTTCATTTGACATTACGAATATATTTTCGGATTCCAGTGTTTTAAACGCAGGAAGTCCGCTTTGTATTTTTATCGGCATTCATTTTCCACTCCTTACTACCGTATTCTATTCCGTATCAAAATATTATACCATACATTGATACTGTTTTACAACAGTAAAATCATTAAGAATCAGGGCAGCCGCATGAAACTACGTGAAAAAATTGTATATTTTGTATAAAAATAAGCATGATATTTTCGTGTTAGAGTAATTACC
>CADCRH010000059.1 GCA_902803805.1 uncultured Ruminococcus sp. | reverse complement strand
TATGACTCGTAACCAATCGAGAATGAAAAGTGCAAAGTCAGTTTTGCGGACAAATCTATCATAACCGTGGGACACACGGGGATAGCTCGTTGATACTGTGCAGGTTGCTGTACTTGAGCGAGAAGCCCCCGCCTCTAAGCGATAGCGTAGGCGGTGGGAGTATGTCACGATGAAGCGGAATAATAAAAAGGGGTAAGCACTGCGGCTTGCCCCTTTTGTTTTAATGTTTTGAATATTATTGTGCTGCCTTTGCCTTGTCGGAGAAAAGCAGAGCGAGGTCTTCGGGACTTGCAAAGCCGTCCTCATCAAGTCCGTTTGCCTTTTCAAAGGCTTTGAACGCTTTGAGTGACACTTCACCGAAATAGCCCGTTTCATCATCATTGAAATATCTCAACGCTTTCAAACGCTTCTGAACCTTTTTGAAATCTTCGTCATTGTCACCCAAACCAAACATTGTATCTTCTGTTATTGTCAAAGAATTATCCGCTTTTACCGTGATACTTTCCTGTTTGCTGTTCTCCTGTTTGGAACTTTCCTGCTTGCTGCTCTCCTGCTTAGAACTCTCTTGTTTGGAACTTTCCTGTTTACTGCTCTCCTGCTTGGAGCTCTCTTGTTTGGAACTTTCCTGTTTACTGCTCTCTTGCTTAGAACTCTCTTGCTTGCTGCTTTCCTCCTTGTAGCCGTTCGGCTTTGCGTTGGCAGAGAAAAGAAGTATCAGGTCATCATAGCTGATCTCACCATTAACCTCAAGACCGTTTGTCTTTTCAAAGATCATAAATGCTTTCTGTGACAGTTCACCGAAATAGCCCGTTGCTTCCTCATTAAAGTATCCCAGTGCTTTCAGTCTGTTCTGAACTTTTTTGAAGTCCTCTGTTTCCTCTCCAAAACCAAAATAAATATCCTCTGTTATTTCAAGTGAATGATCAGCTTTTACCTCGATCAAACTTTCCTCTTTGCTTTCTTCCTTTGAAGATTCCTGTTTGCTTTCTTGGAGCTGAGAACTTTCATCGGATTGGCTGATCTCAGGGTACATCGATTCTATCATAAACGTCAGAACCTTTGCCATACTATTACCGCGGCGGCGGAATTCCAGTGCATTGATCTCAAAAATGTTTCCGTTTTTGACAGCAGAAAGATTCTTTAAATTATCGTCCGCCAAAAGTGTGTCTTTCAGACCTATCGCACAGAAAATATATTGAGGGTCGGACAGTTTAATGGTATCGATCATATTGCTGCCCGAAGTATTCTCACAAATGTTGATGGCATTTGCATAATCAAAATATTGACCCGAAAAGGTATCTTTATTGGCGGATGTTCCCGAAATGTCATAAATATAGCAGGCTGTTGTTTCCACTTCTCTTTCGGGTACCAGTCTTTGAAGGTCGTCAAGTGTCAGAAGTACGGAATCCGCACTGTCCTCCCCCTTTTTGCGTCCCGTTTTGTCGCCGTCAACCACTGCGCCAATATTGGTGTAAAGCATTCTTACATCTTCGGCAGTTGCTGCATCCGCAATGGTGAGAACCTTAATGTCATAAGCTTCTATTTTCTTTCTGGTTTCCTCAACGAGGTTTTTATCCGCAAAAATCACATCGGGATTGATGTCCAGTATTTTTTGACTGTTGGGGCGGCTTTGTGTGCCGACAGAGGGAACATCTTTTAACTCCTGTTGTGTACATTCGTCCGACCGTGCCGTGATCCTGTCGGCATATCCGCAGGCAATCAAAATATCCGCCACAGAGTCGTTAAGACAAATGATCGATTTGGGCTTTTCCGTAAAGGTATAGTTTGCAATTTTTACAGGATATTCACTGTCGCCGTTGGAGCAGGCAGCCAAAGCAAACAGCATAGCTGCCGCCAACAGCAGCGAAAAAAACTTCTTCATCTTTTAACTCTCCTTCATCTTTTATCTTCAATAACATCATTTTTCACGTCAGCAAAATCACTCACAATCCCCCACGGGGAGAAAATAAAGAATCATCTTTATACAGCTTACGGCTGCATAACTTCTTTCGTATCCCCGTAGGGCAATTATGAATTATGCATTATGAATTATGAATTAAATTCGCTTGTTTGGCGGAGATGAATTGTTTGGCACATCTGGGGGATCGTCCGCCTCGACGAATTGCCCAACGTTCCGCTTCTTTTTCCAACTGGTCAACGCCGATATTAAGATTTTTTTCCTTGGCAAGACTTCTGACAATTTCAAGATACTGTTCTTTGTCGGGCTTGCTGAAATTGATGGACAGACCGAAACGGTCGGAAAGGGAAAGACTTTCTTGTATGGCGTCGTTTCTGTGTACTTCGTCGCCTGCACGGTCAGCAAAATTTTCTTTGATGAGATGTCGGCGGTTAGAGGTCGCATAAATCAGCGTGTTAGCCGGTTTTGCCGCTATGCCGCCTTCTAAAACCGCTTTGAGCCGTGCATAAGTGTTGTCATCATTGGAGAATGACAGGTCATCAATAAAAATGATGAATTTAAGAGGAACCGCCGCGATGCGGTCAACCAGAATCGGAAATTCTTCTAACTTATCTTTGGGCATTTCAATCAGCCTTAATCCGTCGGTATAATATTTGTTGAGTACCGCTTTAACAGTTGATGACTTGCCTGTTCCCCTGTCGCCGTAAAGCAGGCAGTTGTTACATTCCGCACCGTTCAGAAAGGCGGTGGTATTTTCAACAACCAATCCTCTCGGAATCTGATAGCCTTTCAGCGCTGTAATATCCGTATTGTCAGGGTGAATGACAGGCTCTATGCTTTTATCACGCCAGATAAAGGCCCGGTAACGGGCAAACATTCCACAGCCGCTCCGTTTGTAATAATCCGCAAGACAGTCAATGGCGCTGTCCTCGTCCGAAAATTCCTTGATCGGTGTTCCTGTTTTCCAGCGCGGCAGGCTGTTCGCGACAGCACCAAGCTCATCACGGTACAGATAGTCGTCAAGGATTCGTTCGGGTGTAATGGTGCTGATACGTTTGATTGCCGAAATATCGCGCCTTACCGCACTGATCACCTCCGAGGGCAAGTCTTTTTCTTTTCCTGCCGCCGCCGCTCTCGAAAAAGCATTTTCGTCAAACAGAGCCGCTTCCGTCAGGCATTGTGCCAGACTGTCGGCACAATTTCTGTCGCACAGCAGCGCAAAGAAGCTTCCCCACGCTTTTGTGAATTCAAACACAGGCTTATCAAGCGATTTCAGAAGCTCAAAATACGCTTTTGGAACCGTACGATTCATAATATCCTTATAAATCGAAAGCGACGACATTAACAGAGCCGCTTCTTTTGTAACATTCATAAAAACCATTCTTTCATTAATAAAGTATATAATTTATTTTACACACTATTAAGGTAATAGTCAAATAAAATCATTGCCTCTCCAATTAAAAGAATATCCCCTACACAAG
>CADCRH010000058.1 GCA_902803805.1 uncultured Ruminococcus sp. | reverse complement strand
TTAAAATTCTGTTTTAAGAGATCCGCTTTTTCCTTTTCGGATATTCGGTACAAATACCTGAATATTTGCTTTTCATTCTTCATATACGTCAACTCCGTTGTTCCCTGCCTTTGACGGTATTTCCTCTCAGCCGTCCGTAAATTCAATTTTACCACATTTTATTTTGATTTTCCATATCTTTTCGTATAAAATTATTATATTTTATATCAAAGGAACACGATAAAGGTACATTATGATTCTGAGAAAATAATAAAATATTTGCAACCGAATATACGCCATACCTCCAACTGGAAATCCGTTCCTATCATATGAAGCGGAGGAATAAAATCAGGCTCTTTCCCCGAAAAGTAAGTATCAAGCCATTTTTTTGTTTCCTCAAAAACGGGTATTTCTTGTTCCAAAGGCTCCGCATTCAGCGATTTTCCAAAATACTTTTGTTGTTCAAACCAAAGCCCTGTTAATCCCTCATCATCTGCGGCGAGCAAGATGTTACCGAGCGGCGATCGATAATGATTGATATATTTCATTGTTCTTCTTTCCTTTACCATAGTATATTTTGAATGATACAACATTTTCGGCAATATGACAATTGATATTTTCGCTTTGAATCGACAAAAAGGTTCATCACTGCTAAAAAAGATGATGAACCTTTTGATTTTATCTCAGGAAAAAGTATTTTCGGTCTGCTGTAGGGTCGTTCGGATTTAAGCGTCGGGAATATTGTCATCGTCGATCAAGATAACTTGACTGACTTCTGCGATAGGCGGATAACTTTCAAGCATAGTGGGTATCTCCACAAGAACGCGGCGGTGCATTTGATTGATCTCGGATAGTTCTGCTTCTGTACCGTCGGCATAGGAGATACCGTATGTCATATGTGTGTAGCTGAGGCAATAACCGCACTCATCACGATCACAATACATAAAGTCCTTGTCCGCCATTACACCGTAATACCACGTTGAATCCTGACGGTTCAAATATTGGTCGGCGGTTTTGGGCGGTTCTAGCGAAACGGCGGATTTTGCAAGATTTTCCCCCGACAGTGGGCATACATCGTTGAGATCGTCGAAATTCAGAACCAACAAACGGGTTCCGTCAACTTTGTAAAGTTGTAAGCCGCTGCGTCCGAAATTGGCGCCGGCTCCGAGCGTATCGATAATTGCCGCATAAGTGGATTTCGCCGGAATTGCCGAAAGCTGCTCTGTCGTAACCTTCGTGACTTCGGTTGTCATCTCCAAGTCCGTATGATTCTGTGCGGTGTAAATGCTTTTTATCAAGGACGGATAATCCAGTGTCTTGTAAATGCTTTCTATTGCATCGCTGAATAAAACACGTTTCCGATTGTCGTTACAGGTCAAAAATCCTGTATTGCTGTCGGTGTCGATGATCAGATAGAGATAGGATATATTATCATCCGTGTGTGTGTCGATGGGAGCGAATTCGCTGTTGATATTGATCTTGATATAGATGCCGTTCTGCCTTGCATTTTCTGCTTCTTCACGGCTCATTGTTTCATTTTCGATATAACTTCCTTTTCCGACAGCAAGGTCTGCGATCTGATAAAGTGTGTCGGACTGCTCATCGGTCAGGTTCACTTCTATCCCACCAACGATACAGTCGATCGTATAACCGAAATCATTCGGTTCGGAAACCTCGGACGAAATTTCCGTCGGCGGCGTGAGAACCGGTTCGGAAACTGCAAACGACTGCTCCGTTGGCGGTGTAAGAATCTGCTCGGAAAATTCCTCAAAAGATTGCTCTTTCTTTTTGTCTGTATCGGTTATGGAAGTTTCTGCCGTGCTTGTTTCCCCCTTTTCGGAGTCCTGCGGCACTGCGGCAGGAGGAACGGGCATTTGAGTTCCCTGAGTCGGCGAACTTTCCATATTGCACGAACACAGAAAGACAGTTGTAAGTATTGCTGTGAGCAATACAGCAAAGATTCTTTTCTTCATACTGATCAACTCCTTCATAAATCAAGAATCTGATAGATCTTGCTGACATTCTCGCCCGAAACAACGATCTTACTTCCTCCCGCACGGCTGGCACAGCCTATATCGTTGGTGATCAGAAGTAAAATATTGTCAAAACAGTCACAATCCGTATGAAAAAGCACTTCGATATAGATACCGTTTTCCTTTGCTTTTTCTATGTCATCGGGAACGATAATGGTATTCAACATCACATCGGTTTTGTCGGAGGTCGCCTCTACAGCAACATCACAAATGTCGGTGATCTGCTGTTCCGTCAGTTCCCTTTCCTCTCCTTTCACCATACACACAACAGAATAATCACTTTCCGATTCTTCCCCGACAGGGCATTTCAGCGAACTGTCCCGTTCCGATGTTTCGCCAACGGGTTCGGCAGAGATAACGGAAGTTTCCGATTGTTCTTCTTCCGATTCGGCTTTCATTGACGCTTCTCCCCCAGCGCCGATCACTTTCCTTTCGCTTTCTTCGGAAAAGGAATTTGGTATCGATGTCGGAGCGGACTCCTGAACGGAAAAGCTTTGTGTACTGCACGAGCAAAGAACCGCAGAAGCAAAGAGCGATAACAGTACAGACGAAAATAAGATTTTTACTTTCATAAATATGACTCCTTATTGATTTTTGGTCAGCTTCATAACCGTCTGATAGATCGGCTGTGTATCATCAAAAGTGAAATATTTCTTTTCACCGTTTAACAGTGTTACATCAATATATCCCCGTGAACCGTTTATACAAATCTCGGCGTCTGTGTAATTCTCTGCATTGGTGATTCCCGTATCGGGATTTGGGAGAATACGGATATAAATTTCATCCATTTCTTTCTCCCCATTGATTGGATAGGTTTCAGACCGTTCGGGTGTATGGCAAGTGATATATTCCCCTATAGCAAGAGCAAGCATCTCGGCTTGCACCTCGTCAACCATCACAGCACTGCCGTTCACTTGCATTGTTACATTATAATTACTTTCGATCATATCTGCCGATGCTTCCAAAACGATTTCGATACTTTCCTCGCTGCTCTCCGGTACTGTTTCGTCTTGAACTTCGGAAGTGACTGCATTGTTTTGATGATCATTCTTGCCGATTGTTGAAAATTCGCTTGCCGAACCATATTCGCTGCTTTCTTCTGTAAAGCTGCCTGTATCCAAAGTACCGGACGCAACAGCGGAGGTGGATTTTTGTGTATTGTCGATCGGTATTTGGTTTCTGCCTGTCAATGACAGTGCGGTGACGGCAGCAGCAATCACAGCGGCGGCAGCGGAAAGTGACGCAAGATAGAATTTTCGCCTTTTGGCACGGGCTGCTTGTACGGCTGCCTCTATATCGGCTTTAAAATATTGAGGAAATGTGTGGGGAGTATCAGGGATATGGTCATTTTCAAAATAAGTGCCGCCAAACTGACCAACTGTTTCTTTCAGCAGCTTTTCAAAATGATCGTTATTCAATGCAGCCTACCTCCTTCAGCTTTGATTTCAGCAGAGCTTTTGCACGGTACAGGCGAATTTTGACGTTTTCATTGCTTATGTTCAGCGTATCAGCAATTTCCTTATTGCGAAGATTGCAGTAATATTTCAACATAATTACATCGCTGTATTTGCTGTCGAGAGCCTTTACCATATCGAAAAGGATTTTATGTATTTCCCGATTCTCCGTATCATAGGCAATATCCGAAACAAAACCGTCCGAATCAACGTCCTCGGTGCTGATCTCACGCTTACGTTTGTTATAAATCTTGAATGACGCATTTCTTGTACTAATCATCAAGTAACTGCGTGTTTGGTCACGATCCATTTTTTTAAGCGTTTCAAAATTCCGTGCAAAGGAAAGAAACGCATCGTGAACAGCGTCTTCGGCTGACAAGCTTTCATTCAGTATCCGATAAGCATAGTGATACATTATATCTTTATTGTTATCATAAATCTGCTCAAAGCTTTGTCTGTCGTCACTGTCGATCATTGAAAGGTAAAGTATCAGCAATCTATCCACCCACTCCGTATCATTGTTCCGCCTATCTTAATAATCCGCCAACATCGATTTGGTTACAATCATTATATAATATTTTTTTATTTTTTTTAAATTGATATTTAGTTGATTTTTTTTCGTAAGTACATTATTATAAGAATAAACAAATGTTGAGGAGTGTTTTTGTGGAACTGAAAAAAAACGAAGTCTATGAAACGGAAATAATCGACTATACAACGGAAGGCAGCGGTGTCTGTAAAATAGACGGAAAGGTTATTTTTGTTCCTCATTCCGCTGTCGGAGATCAAGTAAAAATCAAAATATTAAAGGCAAACAAAAAAATCTCCTTTGGAAAAATTGAAGAAATGATTTGTCCGTCGGAGCAGCGTATCAGCCCCGACTGTGATATATTCGGCAAATGCGGCGGCTGTACGTTCAGACATATCGCTTATGAATCCGAACTGCGCTTCAAGCAAAAAAGAGTCTATGACACGCTGACGCGAATCGGCGGCATTGATGGAACGGTCATAGAATCCATCGTGGGTGCCGCTTCGTGTCATCAGTACCGCAACAAAGCACAGCTTCCCATCACAACGGATAAGGACGGAAATATCCGTGTGGGATTTTTTGCGCCAAGAAGTCATCGTGTGATTCCGCTAGATGACTGTATGCTTCAATCATCGGCATTTGCGCCTGCTATCAGGGTATTTCTTGAATGGGCGAACAGCGCTCATATCAAGCCGTATGACGAGCAGACACATTCGGGAATCCTGCGTCATTTATACTTGCGTTATGCGGCAAAGACCCATCAACTGATGGTGTGTGTTGTCGCAAATGCAAAAGAACTGCGCAAGGAAAAACAATTGGTGGAAGCGCTTATCAAAGGTATACCGGAGCTCAGAACCGTTGTTTTGAATACCAACACCGAAAAAACAAATGTGATCACCGGCAATCAGTGCCGCACACTGTATGGTGACGGCTATATCGTTGATGAACTGTGCGGAATGTCGTTCAGAATCTCGCCGCTGTCCTTTTATCAGGTAAACCGAGATCAAGCAGAAAGGCTGTATGGTATCGCTGCCGAATTTGCGGATTTAAAGCCGCACGAAACATTACTGGATATGTACTGCGGAACGGGAACCATCGGATTGACGATGGCAAAAAAGGTAAAAAAGCTGATCGGCGTAGAAATTATTTCCCGGGCAATTGAGGACGCCAACCAGAATGCAGCACTGAACGGGATAACAAATGCGGAATTCATCTGCGGTGACGCATCCTCTGCGGCACTGTCACTCAAAAAGCGGCAGTTAAAACCCGATTGTATTATTCTTGACCCACCAAGAAAAGGCTGTGACGGAACTTTGATTGATACGATCGCAGAAATGACACCTTCCAGAGTGGTCTATGTATCGTGCGACCCTGCGACACTGGCACGAGATGTAAAAATGTTCTCCGAAAAAGGTTATACCGTACAACGAGCCATCCC
Organism: uncultured Ruminococcus sp.; assembly: GCA_902803805.1. GTDB lineage: Bacteria > Bacillota > Clostridia > Oscillospirales > Acutalibacteraceae > UBA1213. The sequence goes on along the minus strand of CADCRH010000058.1, from coordinate 34 downwards.
TGTTGACCTGTTCCCCCGAACAGTCCATGTGGAG
>CADCRH010000057.1 GCA_902803805.1 uncultured Ruminococcus sp. | reverse complement strand
CTTGACTTGAATTTTTCATTCATATTATAGGAAGAAATTGAATAAATCACAAATGTGCGAGCGAGAAATGTGTGTGACTACCGATAAAACCTGAATTTTTCATAAGTCCGTTATGAACACTCGCACCATTTTTTCGGTTTGCCCATCATTACTAACAGAATATCTAACACTTCTTTGTGAGAATGCTTTTTATATTTAAGGACTCTATTATCTTTTCCTTGAATTTGAAACGGATATATGGTAAAATAAACGTATCGAAGAAACCATCTGACAAAAATATGATCATTCATTTGTACAGAGTAGGCAGTAAGGCGTTAAGTGCCGAGTGAACAGGAAGTTGTCATTCGGACGAAAAGAGTGATTCTTGCGATTTTATTGCCGCATTCCGCTGATACATAGCATTATTGCCCTGTGTTGTATAACGGAATACAGCACAGGTGTTTTTTTATGGAGATGAACCGCCTTGACCGAAACGACGGAAAGAGCCGACCGCATTTTAAAAAACAAGGAATACCGTTCTATGCTGAACAGAATACAAGAACTGGAGAAAAACAGAAAATTCTGCCGCCATACATATGAGCATTTTTTTGATACCGCAAGAATTATGTATATCATTGCGCTGGAAGAACATCTGAACATTCCAAAGGATATGATTTATGCCGCCGCTTTATTTCACGACATCGGACGCGCACAGGAATATCAGAACGGTGTTCCCCACGAAAAGGCAAGTGCCGATATTGCGCGGCATCTGCTTCCGCAGTGCGGCTATACCGCCGAAGAAACCGAAACGGTCATCAGCGCTGTTTTGTGCCACAGAAATCATACGAACAGTGTCCAAAACACGAAACCGGATAATCATATTCTCGGTGCGCTTCTGTATCGTGCGGATAAGCTTTCCCGTCCGTGCTTTTTGTGCAGTGCCTGTGACGAATGCTATTGGAGCGAACAGAAAAAGAATCATGCCATCACCTACTGATGTGCGGAAAAGGAGTCAAAAATGAAAATAGGCAACCTTGATTTTGATACAAACCAAACATATGTAATGGGAATCCTGAACGTTACCCCAAATTCGTTTTCCGACGGAGGAAAATGGAACACTGTTGATAAGGCACTTGCCCACACCGAACAGATGATCAAAGAGGGAGCGGCTGTCATTGACGTCGGAGGAGAATCCACACGCCCCGGCTATACGAAAATTTCGGACGATGAAGAAATCGAACGTGTCGTTCCCGTCATAGAGGCGATTCGTGAACGTTTTGCCGTTCCACTTTCGGTCGATACCTATAAATCGGCCGTTGCCGAAGCCGCCATTAATGCAGGCGCAGATCTTGTCAATGATGTTTGGGGACTGAAATATGACAAAGATATGGCGGCTGTTATCGCACGCTACGGTGTTTCTTGCTGTCTGATGCATAATAAAGCAACATCCACTTACCACAGTTTTCTTGATGATATGATTCGTGAAACGCTTGAATGTGCCGATATAGCGCTCAATGCAGGAATCGCTAAAGATAAAATCATTCTTGACCCCGGTGTCGGCTTCGGAAAAACCTATGAAATGAATTTATTGGTTCTGAAACACCTTGACCGTTTCTGTTCGGTTGAATATCCCGTTCTGTTAGGCTGTTCCCGAAAATCCGTCATCGGAAATACGCTTGACCTGCCCACCGACGAAAGACTGGAAGGTACCCTTGTCACCACTGTTCTGGCGGTGCTGAACCGCTGTATGTTTGTGAGAGTTCACGATGTTAAGGAGAATATCAGAACCATTAAAATGACAGAAGCAATTTTACGGAGTGAATCATAATGGACGATCGTATTCAAATACACGACCTTGCCGTATTCGCCAATCACGGTGTTTTTCCCGAAGAAAACAAACTCGGACAAAAATTTCTGGTGTCGGCTGAGCTTTTCACCGATTTTTCCAAGGCGGCGGAAAAGGACGAGATCGCCTTGTCAACCAATTACGGCGATGTGTGCCGCAGTATCTGCGACTTTATGAAAAATAACACCTTTCGGCTGATCGAAACGGCGGCGCAGGGAGTCGCGGAAGATCTCCTGAACCATTATCCTTTGGTGTCGGGTGTGCGTGTGGAGATCAAGAAACCGTGGGCGCCCGTAGGATTTCCTCTTGATACTGTATCGGTCAGTACCGAGTGTTGGTGGCATACAGCGTATATCGCACTCGGCTCGAATATGGGCAATAAAGAAAAATATATCAATGACGCAGTCACGGGACTTTCCGATACAAAGGGCTGTATCGTGGAAAAGGTGTCAGACCTCATTATCACAAAACCTTACGGCGGTGTCGGACAGGACGATTTTCTGAACGGCGTTCTGCGTCTGAAAACCTACCTTTCTCCAATGACCCTTTTGGAGCGTCTGCACCGACTGGAAAGCAAAGCCAAGAGAATGAGAAAGATCCACTGGGGACCCAGAACGCTCGACCTTGACATTCTGCTTTACGACAATGAAATCATTGATACCGAAACGCTTCATATTCCGCATATCGATATGCAGAACAGGACATTTGTGCTGGAACCGTTGGTACAGATCGCGCCGTTTGTCCGTCACCCGATACTGAATAAAACCGCAGAACAGCTTTTGTATGAACTGAAAGGAACTCACAGATGATTGCAATGATCGCCGCCTACGACAAAAATAAGCTGATCGGCAGCAACGGAAAAATTCCGTGGCGGATAGAGGGCGAACAAAAACGCTTCCGACATCTGACAACGGGCAATGCCGTCATTATGGGCAGACGGACGTATGAAGAAATCGGAAAACCGCTGCCGAACAGAACCAATATCGTATTGTCGTCGAATGGTCATTTTGACGGCTGTATCAATGTGCGTTCCCTTGAGGAGGCGATACGTGCCGCAGGTGACAGCGACATCTATATTTCGGGCGGCTCCGGACTGTACAGAGCGGCGCTTCCTCTTGCCGAAAAATTATACATTACCGAGATTGACGCCGTATTTGACGGCGATACTTATTTTCCCGACTTTGACGAATCGGACTTCACAAAAATCATTGAATCCGTTGTCAGCGGAGCCATTCCCTACCGTTATGTCACCTATGTCAGAAATCATCCGTAAACGGTGATATTTTTCAGGTCGGGTTCATCAGGGAGCGGTGCCCCATCGTTCACGGTATTCGCCGTTGGAAAGGGCGGTGAGAAATTGTTGCTGACATTCGGGTTCGGAGTGGTAAAAGCGATAGTATATGTCGCGCCAGTTGCACGGCAGAAGGGTCTTGGAATCTTTGAAGGCATTGTAGAATGTGCCTGCCGAATAATCATCACCGTTCATTGCCCTTGAAAAATTCCGTACCGGCGCATAGTTCGGAAGATCGCCCCAACAAATATCTTTGGTATCATCCTCAAAGCTCTCTCTTGACCGCCATATGATCCCATCAAGAATTTGCTTTCTTTTCTCCGCCGTCAGTTCGCCGCCCCCAAGGCGTGCGGACGAGGCGTTTTTTTCTTTTTTTCCCGATATATCTATCCCTTTAGGGATAGATATATCTTGTTCTATTGTGGTCGGTGTGTCGGCTGCTTTGTCGGTCGTTTTCTTAGCCGCTCTGTTGGTTGTCCGTTTGGTCGGCTTGTCGGTCGTTCTGTCGGTCGTTTTCCGACCAACTTCGGACAGACTCTGGTATTTGTCATAATGGACGATCGTGATGACCTGATAGCAGTTATTTTTCACTTTCACCTTGATGGCGCCGCAGTCCTCAAGAATTTTCCTGCACCGTTTAAAAGTCGTTTTTTTGATATGCAGACCCTCACACAGACTTTCGGTACTTCCGATAATGCTTCCGCGTTTTATCACAATACCGTGCCATTTATTGTCCTGATGATTGGCTGCCAGAATCAGTTTGACAAAGAAACTGAAAACACTGCTGTCATCTGCCCACTCCCAGTCAAGTATCTTTCTGTCAAGTGTTATAAAACCTTTTGCTTTGTTCATTATTACTGCACCTCGTATCTGTTTTTAACAAAGAGATTATTTCACCATTTACACACTGCCCTATCAATACCCTTTCACTAATCCCTTCAAATACCCTCAAATTCGACCTCTAAAGGTATCATTGCGAAAAAAATTTTTTGAGTATGGAATTTTTTACCCTCTAATGGGGGTAAATTGTTTTGAATGGTTTTTTGTGGTTGAAAAAACCGCTAGAATAGTGTATAATATTTTCAAGGACGTGAGCAGCGATGGAACAAAAGAAACCCCGTTTCAAAAAGAAATACCAGAATCTGAAATTTAAAGACGATTTTATG